>NZ_CEZFMW010000021.1:0-34929 GCF_982993085.1 Thalassobacter sp.
GGTGCGATTTCGCGCAGAATTTCAGAGCGGATCATATCAGTAACCTCCCCAGAACGTCGCATCAGTCAGGATCGCGACGGGTTTGTTGCACATGAAGGTGTATTTCAGGATCGCATCGAACTCTTCGACGTCGGATTCCTTGTGGAAATGGTATGTCGGGATGTTCAACTGGGCCAGCAAGGCTTTGGTATGAACGGCCATTTCTGCTTGGCAGGCCACGGGCTCTTTCAGCTCTCCCCGGTACGAAATCAGCATCGGCAAAGGCATCCGGTAGAACTGTGTAAGCGTCACGAGCGTGTTGATTGTCACGCCGATTGCGGTGTTCTGCATGATGATCGCAGGGCGTTTGCCGCCCATAAATGCGCCTGCGCACAGGCCCATGCCTTCGTCTTCTTTGTTCGACGGGATGTGATAAATCTCGGGGCGCGCTTCGCACTCTTCGATAACACCGCCGAGCTGTTTGCACGGAACAGTCGTGATAAAGGACACATCGTTTGCGACGAAATCGTCAACGATTTTCTTGCTTATTGACAAGGGCTTATACTCCTTGAGGGTGATGGCTCAAACCGAGCCGGATGTAGGGTTAAGGATAATTTTCGCAGCAGAGGTCGCGCCCGCGCGGATATCAGTGAAAGCACTTGCACCCTGTGAAAGCGGACGCATATCGATCCAATCCAACCGTCCCATGCGGCCATCAAAGATCGCCTGCGCTGTGGCATTGAAATCTTCAGTTGTATAGGTGTAGATGCCCAGAAACCGGATCCCGAGAAGCGTCATGCGGCGGATATCAAGACCGCCTTCGTCTTCTCCCAGCCCGATGTGGACGATCGCGCCGCCGCGGGCCGCGCACCGGCTGGCTGTGACGCGGGTGGCAGCGTAACCAACGGCGTCAACAACGATATCAGCGGTGCCTTCATCAGGTGTTTCTTCGACGCTTAGTATGGTGATGCCATCAAGACTGTTCAGCCGATCGCGTCGGATTGGGTTCGGTTCCAGAATTGATACGTTTTCAACGCCTTGCGCCTTGAGAGATAGCGCCGCTCCAACGCCAATTGCTCCGCCGCCCAAAACCAAAGCAGACAGTTCCGCAACTGGCTGGGTAAACCCATGCAATGCTTGACGCGCGCCTTGCCAACCACACGCCAGCGGCTCAGCAAGGGCTGCGTGCTCAAAGGGAACGTGATCAGGCACGGTGACCAGATTATGTGCTGGGATCGCAACGTAATCCGCAAAAGCGCCTTCGCGCGGTGTCATGGATATGATCTGTCGATGGGCGCAAAGGTTCGTATGCCCTCGCGTGCAGTCAAGGCAATCACCACATGCCATCAATGGGTTAATCGTGACGCGCTCGCCGTCGCGTGCGCCGCCAGTAATGGTCCCTGCCGCTTCGTGACCAAGGATCAGGGGTGCAGGACGCCGCGCGTCATGACCAAGAAACGCATGCATGTCTGATCCGCAAATCCCGGAAGCTTGAATTTTGACCAAAACCTCGCCCTCACCCGGGATCGGGTCAGGCACATCCATGTATGAAAGCGCTTCCACGCCTGTGTAAACCAAAGCCTTCATTTCGCCGTGAACCCCCCATCCACATAAAGCACCTGCCCCGTGACATACGCACTCGCGTCGGAACAGAAAAAGAGCAGCGGACCGTCTAGATCAGCAGGCTCACCGTTTCGGCCGATGCATGTCTGATCCGCAAGCTTTTGTGAAAGCCCCTCGTCCTCGAAAACAGGTCCAGTCAGTTCGGTACGGAAAAAACCAGGGGCAAGTGCGTTTGCAGTGATCCCGTAGCCCGACCATGCCTCCGCCATTGCGCGTGTGACCTGTGCTATCCCGCCCTTGGACGCGCCGTAGCTGATACCATTTGGCATCGCACGCTCAGACTGCAACGAGGCAAAATTCACGATCCGGCCCCATCCGTTTTTCTTCATTCCGGGCATCAGGCCCTGCGCCAAAAAGAACGGCGCATTTAGGTTCAATTCCAGCGTACGATCCCAGTCTTCGTGACTGATGGTGTCCGCAGGCATTCGTGTGTTTATGCCTGCAGCGTTGATTAGGATATCTATGTCACCAAAGGGCTTGCGTACCGCAGATAATGTATCGCTTAAACTAGAGCGATCTCCGAGATCAGCCGTCACGCAGGCAGTTCTGCCACCGACATCGGCCTGCCACTCCTTCAACGCATCACCGCGCCGTGCGACACCTACGACCTTGCATCCAGCAAAGGCCAACGCCGTCGCGGCAGACCGTCCCAAGCCACTGCTGGCCCCCGTTACACAAGCCACCTTTCCGGCGATGTTCCAAAGGCCAGGTGCCATGATTATTCAGCCGCCGTCAGGTTGAAGTTCTCACCGGGAAAGAACTTGGCCAGACGTGCATCCGCAGCGCGGGCGTGGCCTTCCATACCTTCCAGCCGTGAAATACGCGCTGTTGCTTCGGCCACTGGCTTGCACCCGTCTCGTGTGGCGCGCTGCCATGTTACGATTTTCATGAACTTGTGAACCGACAAGCCGCCGGTGTACTTCGCAGCACGTGAGGTTGGCAAAACGTGGTTGGTGCCAGACGCTTTGTCGCCGAATGATACGGTCGTTTCTTCGCCCAAAAACAGTGAGCCATAGCAGCTGAGCGTGTCGAGCCACCAATCAAGATCGTCGGCCATCACCGTCAAGTGCTCGGGCGCGTATTCGTCGGACGTTGCCGCCATTTCTGCGCGGTCTGCGCAGATGATGACCTCGGCATAGTCGCGCCATGCGGCCTCCGCGTTGGCACGGTTCAATTCAGGCAGGTCCTCGATTAGTTTCGGGACCATCGTCATGACTGTTTCCGCCAAATCGCGGTCGTCCGTGACCAACCAAACGGGTGAGTTGTAGCCATGCTCGGCTTGGCTCACGAGGTCAGTCGCGACAAGGAATGCGTCTGCGGTTTTATCAGCGAGGATTAGGCTGTCGGTCGGGCCGGCCACCATATCGATGCCAACACGACCAAACAAAATGCGTTTGGCTTCGGCCACGAACTGGTTGCCGGGCCCCACGAGAATGTCAGCCTCAGGCAAGCCGAAGAGACCGTAAGTCATTGCAGCTACACCCTGAACGCCACCCATCGATAGGATTTTGTCCGCTCCACACAGGTGGGCCGCGTAGACGATTGCGGGGTGCACGCCCTCCCCCGCCTTGGGCGGGGAGCAGACGGTGATGTGCTTGCAACCAGCGACTTTGGCGGTTGTCACGGTCATGATTGCGCTGGCGACATGGCTATAGCGCCCGCCGGGCACGTAACAGCCAGCGGCCTGCACCGGGATCACTTTTTGACCTGCGACCAACCCTGGAACCACCTCAAGTGTGACGTCGGTCATTGTGGTTTTTTGTGCTTCGGCAAAGTTGCGCACATTGTTGTGTGCAAATGCGATGTCATCTTTCAGCTGCTGGGGAACCTTTGCGGCAGCTGCTGCAATGTCCTCCTCCGTGAGCATGACGGGACCGTCCCATTGATCAAACTTGGCGGCATAGCGCAAAGCCGCCTCGTCGCCACCGGACTGAATGTCATCAAGGATACCCATCACCGTTGCGCGCACATCACTTGCATCGGTTTGAGCCGTTTTGGTTGCTTTTTTCAGGTATTCCCGCGTCATGAGCGCCTCGTTTTCTAAAGACCTAGAGATCGGAATGCGAATCGTAAGCTCCGCCTTGCACTCAATGTAAGCGCTTACATTGGATCTATGCAAGCGCTTACATTTGAACTATGTTAGGGCACGGAGAAAAACGGGAGCCCGTCATGAGCAACGCCAAAGCAACTCTCAAAGATGTAGCCGAGCGTGCGGGCGTCTCTTCTGCCACCATTTCAAGGGCTCTGAATGATCCGGACAAAGTGGCGGCTGATACCCGGGCCAAGATCAACGCAGCCATTCTAGATCTCGGCTATACACCGAATTTTGGCGCACGCGTGCTGGCGTCCAACAGGACTGGCACGGTTGGGGCCGTGATCCCGACCCTATCAAACGCGATCTTTGCGAGTGGTGTGCAAGCGTTTCAAGAAGTCCTTGATGAAAACGGCATCACCCTATTAATCGCCACCACAGATTTTGATCCGGAAAAAGAGCTTTATCAAGTGCGCCAACTTCTTGCGCATGGGGCCGCGGGCTTGTTGTTGGTTGGGGCGGATCGTCCTTGGACAACGCTGGATTTTATCGAAAAGCATGGGGTGCCCCATGTGTTGGGCTGGTGCGCCCATGCTGATAGCGATCAAACCTGTGTCGGCTTTGACAACGCAGCCGCCGCCTATGATGCGACCCAGCGTGTGTTGGTTCAGGGCCATCGGCGCATCGCGATGATCAGCGGGGAATGTGCCTCAAATGATCGCGCGCAAGCGCGTTTGGATGGCGTGCGCCGGGCAATTTCGGATCACGGGCGCGGTGCGGCGCTGCTGTCAGTGACAGAGGCGAAATACCTTTTGCAAATGGGTGCGGAGGCCTTTGTCAAAGCCTATTCGACCCGCCCACATCCCACAGCGATCATCTGCGGTAACGATGTTTTGGCCGCGGGTGCGATGATCCAAGCCCGTGAGATGGGCCTCGATATTCCCGGTGATATTTCGATTGTGGGGTTTGACGATATCGGGCTGGCCCGCGCAGTTCATCCGGGGCTGACGACGGTGCGTGTTCCACAAAGTGAAATGGGACGACAGGCGGCTGAGCAACTTTTGGCAAAGATTGCGGGGGAAACACCGCCGCCCAATCCAGAACTGCAAACCGAGTTCATCATGCGCGGCACGTTGGCGCCGCCCAAGCAAGACATTGGGTTGCGATAGACCGCCCTACCCCAGCGCGTATCCTGCGCCGCGCACCGTCCGAATGGGATCTTCGGTTTTTGTAGCGTTACGCAACGCTTTGCGCAGTCGACCCACATGAACATCCACGGTGCGGCTGTCGACATAGATGTCCCGCCCCCACACCCGGTCCAAGAGTTGATCGCGCGACCAAACCCGGCCGGGCCGTTCCATGAACGCAGACAAAAGCCGGAATTCGGTTGGCCCAAGGTCCACAGGCATCTCGGCGCGGTATACGCGATGTTCGCCCACGTCCATGCGAATGTCCTCGAACGAGAGTTCCTCGCCAAGGGCGGCGGGCCGTGTGCGGCGCAACTGGGTGCGAATACGCGCCATCAGTTCAACCACAGAGTAAGGCTTGACCATGTAATCGTCCGCCCCGGTTTCTAAGCCACGCACGCGGTCGACTTCCTCGGACCGGGCGGACAACATGATAACCGGAATGCGCGCTGTGGATGGCTTTGCCTTAAGCTGGCGACAGACCTCAATCCCCGAGACCTCGGGCAACATCCAGTCGAGCAAGATCAGGTCCGGCTCTTCTTCGCGCGCCAGGGTCAATGCCTCGTCCCCGGCTTCGGCCGTGAGCAATTGATACCCTTCGGCCTTCAAATTGTAGCTCAACACTTCGCGCTGAGAGGGTTCGTCCTCAACCACCAAGACCATTGGATCGCGTGACATGGCGGGGCCCCAAGCTTATGTGGTGGGCGCGTCGGGGGACACGCTCGACATTTTGCTACGTTCTTCGTCGGGGACATCACCCGTGACTAGATACACGACCTGTTCGGCGATGGACGTCACGTGGTCCCCCATACGCTCAACGTTTTTGGCCATGAAATGCAAATGCATACAAACGGTGATGTTGCGCGGATCTTCCATCATGTGGGTCAGATAGTTACGGAACAGCGCGTCGTACATTTGGTCCACATCATGGTCGCGCGCGCGCACATCAAGGGCCAGATCTGGGTCGCGTTGAATGTAGGCATCCAGCACATCCTTGAGCATCATTTCAACCGAACGGGCCATGCGGCGCAGCGCTTCGGATGAGCCATCGATCCGGTCGTGTTCCAGTACAACGCCGGTGCGGCGCGCGATGTTCTTGGAATAATCACCGATCCGCTCAAGGTTGGCGGCAATCCGAAACACTGACAAAACCGTGCGCAGGTCAGACGCTTGGGGCGCGCGTAGCGCGATGACACGCGCGGCCTCTGTGGAGACCTGCTCTTCTAGTGCGTCAATGGTTTTGTCGGCAGCGCGTACGGCCAATGCCAGCTCACTGTCGCGGTTCACCAATGCCGTAATCGACTGGTCGATGCTTTGCTCAACCAACCCGCCCATCTTCATGATCATCGCCTGAATGGCTTCGAGATCACGATCAAAAACGGATGCAATATGTTCTTGTTCAACCATCTAAAGTGCTTTCTTTGCCTTGGCAGTTAGCCGATGCGGCCTGTGATATAGCTTTCGGTGCGCGGGTCTTCTGGGTTGGTAAAAATCTTGGTGGTATCGTCAAATTCGACCAGATTGCCCAAGTGGAAAAACGCGGTTTTTTGGCTGACGCGCGCGGCCTGCTGCATCGAGTGAGTCACGATCACGACCGAAAACCGAGAGCGGAGATCGTCGATCAATTCTTCGACCTGAGCCGTCGCGATTGGGTCGAGTGCTGAGCATGGCTCATCCATCAACAACACCTCAGGCGAGGTCGCCACGGCACGTGCAATGCACAGCCGCTGCTGCTGGCCGCCGGACAATCCGGTGCCCGGCGCGGTCAGGCGATCTTTGACCTCATCCCACAAGGCGGCACGACGCAGGGATGTTTCGACAATTTCGTCCAACTCAGTTTTGGACCGAGCGAGCCCATGAATTTTTGGGCCATAAGCCACATTGTCATAGATCGATTTGGGGAATGGGTTGGGCTTTTGAAAGACCATCCCTACCTTGGCGCGCAACTGCACTGGATCGACTCGTTTGTCGTAGATATCTTCATCATCCAGAAGGATCTTGCCCTCAACCCGGCAGATATCAATCGTGTCGTTCATCCGGTTCAGGCAGCGCAGAAACGTCGATTTACCACAGCCAGATGGGCCGATGAACGCGGTGACCGTTTTGTCTTGGATATCGACCGTCACGTCCTTGATGGCGTGGTTGTCGCCATAAAAGACCTGCACGTCGCGCGCTGTAATCTTTAGCTGGTTGGTGTCCACAGCTCTCTCCGTCAATCGCATGTCATTCATATCCATACCCTCTTACCAGCGGCGTTCAAACCGGCGACGCAACAAAATGGCCGCGATGTTCATGATCAGGAGGAAAGCCAGCAGAACGATAATCGCGCCCGAGGCTCTTTCCACGAAGGCCGGATCGGACCGAGTGGTCCAGATATAGACCTGCACTGGCAGGGCCGTGGCCGGGTCCTCAAGACCCGCAGGTGGGGCTGAGGGGTAGTTTTGTACCAGTGCCACCATGCCGATCAGCAGCAAGGGGGCAGTTTCACCCAGCGCTTGTGCAAGGCCGATGATCGTGCCGGTCAGGATTCCGGGTGCGGCCAAGGGCAAGACGTGGTGGAACACGGTCTGCATTTTGGAGGCGCCAAGTCCAAGAGCCGCGTCCCGAATGGACGGTGGCACGGACTTGAGCGATGCACGTGTGGCGATAATGATCGTGGGCAGTGTCATCAGCGTCAGGACCAAGCCGCCGACCAACGGGGCCGACTGTGGCAGGCCTGCAAAGTTGATAAAGATCGCCAGACCCAAAATCCCGAACACGATGGATGGCACCGCCGCGAGGTTCGAGATGTTGACCTCAATCAGGTCGGTCCAGCGGTTCTTGGGTGCAAATTCCTCAAGATAGATCGACGTGGCGACCCCGATGGGCAGGGCCAAAGCCAGCACCACCATCATCATGTAGAGTGAGCCTAAGAAGGCCACGCCAAGGCCGGCAGCCTCTGGCCGCGTTGGAGAGCCGTCGGTGCGGGTCAGGAAGCCACGGTTAAAGCGGGTCTCCATGATGCCTGCATCCGCGAGTTGTTGCGACAGTTGCAACTGCTCAGGCGAGATACGGCTGTCGCGCTCTGCGATTTCCATGGTGACGCGGCCTTTGAAATAGCCATCGACGCGCCCGTTGGCGAGAAACCGAAACTCTTGGCGCAGTGGCCATGTTTGGTTGCTTAAGGCCGCAACCCGCAGATCTGCAGGCGCCTGCCCCGACAACAGGCCCATCGCGTCTTTGATCGCCACAACGTCGCTTAACTCAGCCGTGGCCAGCCGCTGTTCCAGCCCGCGCTGGATGAGCTTTTTGTATTTGCCGGTCTTGAGCATTGAAGCTTCGGCCGCCTCAAACTCCGCCTGCGTGATTGTAACCGGCAGGGTTACAAATGTCTGCCGGAACGAGCTGAGGCCTTGGCTAAGGACCGATGACACCAGAATGATCAGCATCGTCACGCCAACGCCAATCGCGGCTAGGCCGTAGGCTTTGAAGCGTTTTTCGGCAGCATTGCGGCGCTTGACCCGGTCGTCTTGCTTAAACAGCGACGAGGCAGGTGGCGTGGCGGGGGTGCTGTGGGCGGTTGCGTCGCTCATTCGTACTGCTCCCGGTATTTACGAACAATGTAGAGGGCCAGCACATTCAGACCCAATGTCATGACAAAAAGCGTGAGGCCAAGAGCAAAGGCCACAAGCGTTTCTGGGCTAGAGAAATCCGTATCGCCGGTGAGCTGGCTGACGATTTTTACGGTTACGGTGGTCATGGCCTCAAATGGGTTAAGGTCCAGTTTGGCCGCGGCCCCTGCCCCCAATACCACGATCATCGTTTCACCGATGGCGCGGGATGTGGCCAGTAGGATCGCCCCGACAATGCCGGGCAAGGCTGCGGGAATGACGACCTGACGGATCGTCTCGGAATGGGTGGCCCCAAGGCCGAAGGACCCGTCGCGCATGGCTTGGGGGACCGCGTTGATGATGTCATCAGACAGCGACGACACAAAGGGGATCAACATGATGCCCATGACCAAACCAGCGGTCATTACGGATGAAGAAGACGACCCGAGCCCCATAGGTTCTGCGATGAAGTCGCGCAGGAAGGGCCCGACGGTGATCAGGGCAAAGAGGCCGTAAACGATGGTCGGGATACCGGCCAGCACCTCGATCACGGGCTTGGCGAATGACCGCATTCGGGGGCTGGCATATTCCGACATATAGATCGCCGCGAATAGCCCAATGGGCACCGCCACCGACAGCGCGATGAACGAAATGTAGAGCGTGCCCCACAACAGCGGGATCAGACCAAATTCGGACAAGCCGCCGCGCCCCGAAAAGCTGGGGTCCCAGACTGTGCCAAAGAAGAACTCAACCCAGTTGTACTGGGTGAAGAAATTGCGCGTCTCGAACAGCATCGAAAACACGATGCCAACGGTGGTCAGGATCGCGATGGTGGACGCAAGGATCAAGAGGCCTTTGATCACGCTTTCAACGACATTGCGGGCGCGAAAATCCTTGTCTGTGCGGACGTAGGAAAATGTCAATCCCGCCGCCCCCAGCGCGAGGACAAGTACTGTCATCACGATGTTCATCGTGCTCGACAGTTCGCGGTATTGTTGGGCAGCGTTCAAAATGGGCGCGTCAACTTCGGACCCGAGGGCCACACCGACGCTGCCCAATCTCTCCCGCACATCGACGAATTCGGTTCTGATGTTGCGCGCCTCATCGGCGGTCATCGCGCCTTGGTCCACGGCGACGTCCAGGCCCTCGGCCACGCGGCGCACGTCGGACATGACCAATGAGCGGGTGGTGTCTTCGGAAATTGCGGCTGCGGGCAACAGGCCGCTAATCCGGTTTTCGATGTAGATTGGCTGAAGGATCAACCACAGCCCCAACAGGATCAACGATGGCACCGCCAAGAATAGCGCCGAGTTGTACCCGTAATAGCTGGGCAGCGAATGCAGGCTGCGCATATCGCCCCCTGCCGACGCCATTGCGCGGGACCGTCCGAGGAAAAACCCGATGATCGAAAACACAAGGATCAGGGTCAAAATCCAAATCACAGGCATGGTGCGGTCCTTATCGGCAGTACAAGTCACCGAAACCCCAAGTCCCGGCGTGATGAAGGGCGCAGAAGCTGCGCCCTTCGGTGTTGAGGTGTCTAGACGACCTTAGCTGCCTGCGCCAGCAACAGTAGCCTGTGTTTCGGCAAGGGCCGGGTCAGAGACAAGACCGTATTCGGCAAGTGGACCATCTGGGCCAGCAAGTTCGTCAGCAACGAAGAACGAAGCGAACTCTTTGAGGCCGGGGATCACGCCGATGTGGGCTTCTTTGATGTAGAAGTACAAGGGACGCGACACGGGGTATTCGCCGGTGGAAATCGACGCAGTGGAAGGCATCACCCCGTCCATTGTGGCGACTTTCAGCGTGTCTTGGTTGTTCTCATAGAACGCGAGGCCGAACACGCCGATCCCGTTGGGATTTGCCGACAATTGGGCCAGCGTCTCGGTGTAGTCGCCTGCGATGTCGACTGACAGACCGTCCGAACGTGTCGCGAGACACGCATCCTCAGCGTCGTCTTCGGACATGCCAGCGTCCATCATGGCTTGGAACGCGCCGGTGGCTTCACAGCCAGCCGCGATCACTTTTTCCTCAAACACTTCACGTGTGCCGTGGTTTGTGCCGGGGATAAAGCCGATGATTTCTGCGTCGGGCAGATCAGCGTTGAAATCGGACCATTTAGTGTGTGGGTTATCAACCAACTGACCGTCGACCAGCACCTTGGCGCCGAGCGCGTTGAACAGATCGGATGGCGAAAACGCATTGTAGGCAGGGCCTTCGATGCGCGAAGCAAAGACGATGCCGTCATAACCGATGCGGACTTCGACGATGTCGGTCACGCCGTTCTCGGCACAGGCGGCGACTTCTTTTTCGCGAATGGCGCGGGATGCGTTTGCGATGTCGATGGTGTTTTCGCCGACGCCTTCGCAGAAGCGGCGCAGACCAGCAGAGGAGCCGCCGGATTCTACAACGGGTGTTGGGAAGTCAAAGTTTTCGCCAAAGGCTTCGGCGACAATGGATGCATAAGGAAGCACGGTCGAGCTGCCGGCAACCTGGACCTGGTCACGGGCCGAGGCTGCGGTTGCGGAAACGGCGGCGATTGCCAGCGCGGAAACTGTGAGTTTCTTCAGAGACATGTTATCCCCCTGGATTGGGTCTCGAGTTTACATAGTCAAGAAAGCGTTAATGCCGCCTTGTGGGGACTGCCTAATGTCTCCGTGCTGCGCTTTTGTGACGGTCAGGTAACAGTTTTATGACAGTCGCAAAATCAATTTTACAAAAGTGAAAGGGCGAGCGGTTTTTTTGGCCACACTCTGGGCTAAGACGGGTCGTCTTGGTCACGTTCAACCGGGAATAATACGGTAAATTCAGAGCCTTTTCCGACTTCGCTCTCGATTTTGAGCCGCCCTCGGTGACGTTGCGCAATGTGTTTCACAATCGCCAGCCCAAGTCCCGTTCCGCCCTGCCCGCGCGATCTGTGTGTGTCGACGCGGTAGAATCGTTCGGCCAAGCGTGGCACGTGCAAAGGGTCGATCCCCGGGCCGTTATCACGCACACACATTTGCCACGCAGGCCCGCGCAATTGGCCATCATAGCTGATCTGGCTCAGCGAAACGTTCACCTGTCCGCCGCCGTATTTTATGGCGTTTTCCGTTAGGTTCATCACGATCTGGATCACTTGATCCGCGTCGGCGCGTACAATCGCCTCGGCGGGTAGGTCAGTGCGTATGACCGCGCCTGCATCCGAGGCGATTTCGCTCAGCGGCTCCAACGCGATGCGTACAAGCGACACAAGGTCTTCGCGTTGCTTTGGTCGCGTGCGTTCCCCGGCCTCAACCCGGCTCAGTGAAAGCAAATCCGATACGAGCCGGTTCATCCGCCGTGCCTCTCGCGACATGAGGCTCAGAAAATGGCTTTGGGCCTCGGGGTCGTTGCGCGCAGGGCCATTCAGCGTCTCAATGAAACCCAACAGCGCCGTGAGCGGTGTTTTTAGCTCATGGCTGACATTGGCCACAAACCCGCGACGAAAGCTGAGCGCTTGGGTTTGCTCTGATATATCTTCAAAGTGGAGCAATACCTGCCCTGCCCCGGCCAAGCCAGCCAAGGGACGAATGCGGACCCGGTACAGTGTATCGACCGCACCCTCAGTATGCGTAAACTCTGCCTCACCACTTTTGCTGTCAAAAAACGCGGCTTCAATCGGGCTTAGAACCTCGGGTTGGCGCAGAACGCTCACATACGATCGGCCAATCACCCAATCGCCAAGCAAAGCCCGTGCGGGCGGATTGGCCCGGGCCACGCGCCCGGCCTTGTCCAGCAAAACCACGGCCCCCGGTAGCGCCCCTGTTATTTCATCAATCAGATCCGGCCCCTGCCGTGCATCATCCATCTTTTGCCGCCGTTTCCCCGCACAGGCCAACGGGCCTTTCCAAAATGCGAATATTGTGTTAGCATTATGCTAATTGAACTCAAGAAGCTGTTCAGACCAGCTTCAACACATGAGGACAAGCATGACAAGCACCACGCGCGACCAGACCGGGTCCCGCCCGATGGGGCGTAACGCACGCCGCCTAATCGCTGTTGAACTGCCCGACGCGCTTCGTGGGGTACTTCCGCGGCGTATTTTGGATTCGAGCTACGACCAGGTTGAACATCACAGCTTTCGGGATCTATCACCTGAAGTGATCGCCGATGGCCGTGCGGATACTGTGCTGGCGCCCCTGCTCACCAAGACATTTGATGCCGTTGAGTTGGCTGAATACCTGGCGACGCAAGCCTTTGACGGCATGTTGATCATCGCCAGTGAGGCGCTTCCCAACGTCAAACTGGTCCAGCGCGAAATTGCGCGCTCTGCGCCGGGCTTGAACGTTGAGCTGTTTCAGTTGAACCAAAACACGCAGGAGTTGCGCGAGGTTTAGACCGCGCTGAGCGCTTGGGCGAAATCCGCTTGCAGGACATCCCACGGCTCAATCCCAACAGAGACGCGGAAAAATCCGTCCGTGATGCCCAGTGCGGCGCGCCCCTCTGCCGTTAGGCCGCGATGCGAGCTGCTGGCCGGGTGGCTGAGCGTGGTACCAACGTCGCCGAGCGTTGGGGCAAAGGCCAGTTGCGGGGCCGCGCGGACCAAGCGGTTCGCCTCATCTTCGCCGCCATGTAGCTTGAAGCTGACCATGTTGCCCCACATCCCGTTCAGGACAGTTTGTGCACGGGCGTGATCGGGGTGATCTGTGCGTCCGGGGTACAGGACCTGAGCCACTGCTGGATGCGTCGCCAGAAAGTCCGCCAGTTTGATGGCGGTTTCCTGGGCGCGGTCGAAGCGCAGATCAAACGTATAGAGCCCACGTTCCGCAAGCCAACATTCATAGGGCGAAGGCGTAAAGCCGAACGTGACCGCTGTGTCGTAGATTGCCTTGCTATGACCCGCGTCACGGGCCAGCACATAGCCCAAGGTCACGTCTGAGTGTCCCGCCATGAGTTTGGTCACGGAGTGGATCACGACATCTGCACCCTCCGCAAAGGCCGGGTAGCCGACGGGCGTGGTAAATGTGTTGTCGACCACAAGGATCAGCCCGCGTTCCTTCGCGAGCTTGGTGATCCCATCCATGTCTGCGACGCGCAAAGTGGGGTTAGAGACCGCTTCGATTAGGATCAGCTTTGTCTCGGGCCGAATAGCATCGGCAAAAGCTTGTGCGTCGGTGGGGTCCGCGAGCGCAGTGGTGATGCCAAAGCGTGGCAGGTCTTGGTTCAGCATCCGCAGCGAGCGGCCGTATAGCTGATTGCCGCCGATGATATGATCGCCGGCACTCAGCAACCCCATCAAGGTCGCCGACACCGCCGCCATGCCAGAGCCGAGGATGATCCCACCTTCGCCGCCTTCCATGGCGTCGATTTTTTGTGCCAGAACATCCGCGTTGGGGTGGCCTTCACGGCCATAGGTATAGCCAGTTGCACGGCCCTCATATTGCGCGTGCAGCGTATCAATATCAGGGGACGCATAGACTACGGAAGGCTGCAACGGCGTGACAACAGCGCGGCTCACGCTGTCGGGAAAGCCCGTGCGGCGCACGAGATTAGGGCGTTTTGTCATGGTGTTGGATCCTTAAGGCCGGGTCGTGCCGGCGCCAGTGACGTGGTATTGGAATGAGGTCAACTGCTCGGCGCCAACGGGGCCACGTGCGTGCATCTTGCCCGTTGCGATCCCGATCTCGGCCCCCATGCCAAACTCTCCACCATCCGCGAATTGGGTTGAGGCGTTGCGCATCAGGATCGCACTGTCGAGTTCCGCAAAGAAATGCGCGGCCTCGGCGTCGTCGTCGGTGATGATCGCGTCGGTATGGTTCGAGTTATAGGCGCGGATATGGTCAATGGCGGCGTCGACACCGTCCACAAGTTTGGCAGCACAGATCATGTCGAGGAATTCTGTCCCAAAGTCCGCGTCAGTGGCAGGCGTCATGCCGGGCACCTCGGCCAGCGAACCGTCCGCGCGCACATCAACACCTGCGTCCCGTAGGGCTTCGATCACGATTGCGCCGTGTTTTGCGTGAAAGGCCTGATCAATCAACACCGTCTCAAGCGAGCCGCAAATGCCGGTGCGCCGGGTCTTGGCGTTGAGCACGATTTCAACAGCCATCGCTGGATCAGCGGATGCGCTGACGTAGGTGTGACAGATGCCCTCAAGGTGGGCAAACACGGGCACGCGGGCCTCTCGCTGGACCAATCCGACAAGGCCCTTACCACCACGAGGCACAATCACGTCGATTGTATCGACCATGGTCAGCATTTCTTGAACGGCGGCGCGGTCACGGGTGGGTACGCGTTGGATGGCATCCTCGGGCAGGCCCGCATCGCGCAGGCCCTTGACCATTGCGGCGTGGATCGCACCCGAAGAATGGAAGCTTTCGGAGCCGCCGCGCAAGATCACGGCATTGCCGGCCTTGAGGCACAGGGCACCGGCGTCTGCGGTAACGTTGGGCCGGCTTTCATAGATCACCCCAATCACACCCAGCGGCGTGGCGACACGTTTGATGTTCAGGCCCGATGGTTGATCCCATTCCGCAAGGATGCGACCCACAGGATCGACTTGTTCGGCCACAGCACGCAAGCCGTCACAGATGCCGCGAATGCGATCCTCGTCCAGCATCAGCCGGTCCATCATCGCATCGCTCAGACCTTTGTCGCGGCCAAATTCCATGTCGCGGACATTGGCGGCAATCACCTCAGCGCGGTCCGCCCACAAATGCTCAGCCGCGCCGATGAGGGCCGCATGTTTACGCTCAGCGCTCGCGGAGGCCAATGCGGCCGTTGCCGCCCGTGCGCACGCACCGATGTCGGCCATCAGGTTCGGGATCGTGTCAAAGTCTTTCATACCGTTGCCCCGTCTGGGCCTCCTTAGGCTGTCACCATGTCGTCGCGGTGAATGAGTGCCGAGCGTGCAGGGTAGCCCAGCAATTCCGCGATGTCACCGCTTTGAGCGCCGCAGATCAGCCGCGCTTCTTCGCTGGTGTAGCGGGTCAGGCCCTTGGCGATGGCCATCCCATCGGGGCCTTCGATTGTGACGGGTTCGCCCCGGCCAAACTTGCCCCCGACCCATTTCACCCCTGCGGGCAGAAGGGATTTGCCCCGTGCCAACGCCTGTGCGGCACCTGTATCCACGGCCAGGGTACCGCGCGGTTTCATTGCGCCGATCCAGCGTTTGCGAGCGGTTTGCGGATCTTGGGCCGCAGTGAACCACGTTGCCCGCGCACCAGACGTCAGGGCCTGTAGCGGCCTGTCTGATGCGCCGAGCGTGATCGCCATTGCACAGCCTGCGTCCGTGGCGGTGCGTGCGGCCATCAGTTTGGTCACCATCCCGCCCTTCGATACGCCAGAAACCCCCTCACCCGCCATCGCGGCAATATCGGGCGTGATGGCTTGGATCAGTGGTAGATGGACGGCGGCGGTATCAATCATCGGGTTGGCGGTATACAAACCATCTACATCCGACAGCAGAACCAGTTGATCCGCACCGGACATAACGGCCACTTGCGCGGCAAGCCTGTCATTGTCGCCAAAGCGAATTTCGTCCGTGGCGATGGTGTCGTTTTCATTCACAATCGGCACGACGCCTAGGCCCAGCAACGTCGCAAACGTTGCACGCGAATTCAGGTAGCGGCGACGATTTGCACTGTCTTCGAGTGTCAAAAGAACCTGCGCCGTAGTGATCCCGTGGGGGGCGAGCACTTGTTCATAGGCACGGGCCAACTGGATTTGTCCGACGGCGGCAGCAGCCTGCGATTGCTCAAGCGACAACTCACCCTCTGGCAGGCCCAAGACCCGGCGACCCAACGCAATGGACCCCGATGAGACAATCACGACTTCTTGGTTCCGGGCGCGGGCCTCGGACACATCCAAGGCCAAGCCCGTCAGCCAATCGGTTTTGACGGTGCCTGTCTGCGTATCAACCAACAAGGCCGAGCCGATTTTCACGACAAATCGGCGGGCTTGGGTCAGTTGCGGCGTTAGCTTGGTGACCACGGCTTTTCCTCCTGCGCGGGCTTTTGGCGCAGGCGGTCGGCGTCGATCTGGTCGCGCAACACGCGCAGCACGTCAATTGTCCCCTGTTTTGCGACACCCGACATTTCCATGATGGGCGCGCCAACGGCTTCGGCCAATGCGGCGCATTTCTCAGCGCGTTCCTCATCGGTCAGGGCGTCGATTTTGTTGAGCACTGTCACCCGCGCCTTTTCGGCCAGTCCGCCGCCGTACATTTCCAGCTCAGTGATGATCGTCTTGTAATCGCCCGCGACATCCGCGCTGGTCCCATCCACAAGATGCAGCAGAACGGCACAGCGTTCCACGTGGCCAAGGAAGCGATCCCCGATGCCGCGCCCCTCATGGGCACCTTCGATCAGGCCGGGAATATCGGCCACAACGAATTCGACCTCATCCACGCCCACAACCCCAAGGTTGGGCACCAGTGTGGTAAACGGATAATCCGCCACTTTGGGGTGCGCGTTGGACGTGGCCGCCAAAAAGGTGGATTTGCCCGCATTGGGCAGCCCCAAAAGACCGACATCTGCAATCAGCTTCAGCCGCAGCCAGATGGTGCGCTCAACGGCCTCTTGACCGGGGTTCGATCGACGCGGCGCCTGGTTCGTTGCGGATTTGAAGTGCAGGTTGCCAAAGCCACCGTTGCCCCCCTGCGCGAGAATAACCTTTTGCCCCACTTCGGTCAGATCGGCGATGATGGTTTCTTCGTCCTCATCAAGGATTTCTGTGCCCACAGGCACGCGCAGCACAATCGGATCGCCATCCTTGCCGGAGCGTTGACGCCCCATGCCGGGCTGGCCGTTTTTCGCGAAAAAGTGTTGCTGATAGCGGAAGTCGATCAGCGTGTTCAGGCCTTCGACAGCCTCAACCACAACGTCACCACCCCGGCCGCCATCGCCCCCATCGGGACCGCCGTACTGGACGTATTTTTCACGCCGAAACGAGACGCAACCGCCGCCTCCTGCACCGGAGCGAATGTAGACTTTGGCGAGATCGAGAAACTTCATGAATTGCGTCCTATGAGGGTGCGATGCCGATACCTCAGGGCGGGACAAAGCTCAAGCACTGCGCATGTTCCGATGATAGGTCCATGTGGCGACGGTTGCGTTACGTGCGACCGAAAACGCCTCGGCTGGACCGATGTAGGCAAAACCCGCGTGGGTGAGCACCCGCCCCGAGGCAGGGTTATCTTGGAAAACGCTCGCGAAAAGCGTGTCATTGTTGAGCGGATTGTTCTGCACCATGGCCAAGACGGCCTCGGAGGCGAGGCCGGTGTTCCATGCGACAGGCGCCACCCAATAACTAATTTCGGATTGGTTGCGATCCATTTGCTTGAGCGAAATCAGGCCAACAAGCTCGGACAGTCCGGTGCCGGACGCGTCCATGGCCCAGACGATTTCTTCGCTGTCGGGCTGAGTTACGCGTTTGATCAACGCCTCTGTGGCGCCGGGGGGCAGCGGATGTGGAATGTCAGCGGTCATCTTTGCCACACGTGCGTCGCCGCCATAGACATCAATCAGGCCTTGGTCGGACGTCCGAAGGGGGCGCAGGGTGAACCGCTCTGTGGGAATGGTTGTTTGCTGCAATAGAGTGTGTGTCATGGGGTTCCTCCTCCGAACAACACGAAAAGTACGCTTGCAACGGTCAACGTTGCTAAAATACGCATCAAAGTCCGCTCTGCGTCGGTGCCCGCGACACGGGCGGCAATCAACGCCCCCGCCGAGGTCCAGATCGGGTGCAACACGATCTGACACGTCAAAAGACATAAAGCGATAATGGCTGTGGCTTCTAGGGGCGCAGTGCCGGGAGCCACGAAATTGGTAAAGCCGGCCGTGATCATGGCCCAAGCTTTGGGGTTGAGCGGGTGCACAATAAGCCCCGCTAGAAAACCAGGGGCGCGATCCTGCGCATTTGCGGTGTTCAGGCGCAGGTTTGCGACCTTCCACGCGAGCCACAGGATATAGGCGGCGGATAGATACTTGAGTGCTGTGAAAACAGCCGGGTAGCTGGTTGCCAGCTGCATCAGGCCAAAGCCTATGGGCCAAATGATCAGCTGTTTGCCGAGGGCCACGCCCGCAACAAACGGTAAAGCTGCCCGCAGGCCGTAGCGCGCGCCAGTCGCCATAAGCGCCATGTTCGCCGGCCCGGGCGTGCCAACCTGGCTGGCCGCAAAGACCAAAAAAGATGCTGCCGCGACGCTCATGCGGCCACCCTGCCCTGTGCGGTGCGCTTGAGTGTAACGTCCGGCAATTCGCGGCCCAAAGCGCGGCAATGCGTGCGTCCGCGGGATGTGATGGTAAAGCCGAGGCCGTGCAGAATACGCGCACTGGCCGAATTGCCCGCGAAATAGCCGCTGTGCACGGTATCGGTCCGCTCAAGGGCAAATTCTAAGGCAGCACTTGCAGCCTCGCGCGCGTAGCCTTTGCCCCAATGTGGTCGGGCAATCCAGAAACCGAAATGTGGCTGGGTCGTCAAAGACCCGATAACCGTGGTGTCTTGGGCGATGATCATCATATCAGGCCAATTCGACGGAACCTCAGATTGCATCACGGACAGATCGGCTTGGGTGAAGGGGTATGGCACGCGTGCTAGCCATTGTGAGACGCGAAGGTCATTCAACCCGTTGCTCAGCGCAACACGATCTGCGCCCGTGTACGGACGCAAGCAAAGTCGAGATGTAAAAATTGGCTCGGGGGTCATTCTGACCTCCTGAAAGGAAAAGGGGACCGGTTTGCACCGATCCCCTAAATGTCTTGCATTATTTCGGGTCGGCTTACTCAGCGGCCTCCGCCACTGGCAGAACCGAAATAAACGTGCGGCCTTTGAGACCTGTGTGGAAGGTTACAGCGCCTTCGACAGTTGCGAAGATCGTGTGATC
Source organism: Thalassobacter sp. (assembly GCF_982993085.1). Lineage (NCBI taxonomy): Bacteria > Pseudomonadati > Pseudomonadota > Alphaproteobacteria > Rhodobacterales > Roseobacteraceae > Thalassobacter > Thalassobacter sp. The sequence goes on from NZ_CEZFMW010000021.1 coordinate 19,258, forward strand.
TTTGCCCATGCCGACGCCCTGACCCGGCCACCACTTGGTGCCGCGCTGACGCACGATGATGTTCCCGGGGATAGCCGCTTGGCCACCGTAGAGTTTAACACCAAGGCGACGTCCAGCGGAGTCGCGACCGTTGCGGGAGGAACCGCCTGCTTTTTTATGTGCCATGCTTTCTCTCCTTAACCTTTAGCCAGTTCTTTGGCTTGTTCGATCCAGCCTTCACGCTCGATACGGCCTTTGAACGACAATTGCTCATCGATTGCGGCGACGTCTTCGGGCGACCAAGCTGCGATCTGTGCGAAGGTCGTTACGCCGGCTGCAAGCAGCTTTTTCTCAAGGGCTGGGCCGACACCGGACAGCTTCTTGAGATCGTCTGCACCAGCGGCGGCAGCAGGAGCGGCCTCAGCTTTTGCAGCCTTTTTCGGAGCGGCTTTTTTGGCAGCAGCAGGAGCCGTTGCAGCAACAGCCACACCAGCAACCGAACCGGCACCAACAGCGGCTTTGACGCCGGAGGCATCAGCACCGGCAGCAAGGATGTCCGTCACGCGGATCAGCGTCAGTTTCTGACGGTGGCCCTTGGTGCGCTTGGAGGAGTGCTTACGACGACGCTTTACGAAGTGGATCAGCTTTTCGCCTTTGATCTGGTCGATTACGTCGGCCTGAACCGCAGCACCGTCCACCAAAGGTGCGCCAACAGTGACAGTATCACCACCGAGCATCAGCACATCGTTGAATTGGATTTTCTCACCGGCTTCAGCGGCCAGTTTTTCGACACGCAGAACGTCGCCCGATTGGACGCGGTACTGTTTGCCGCCAGTTTTCAAAACAGCGAACATTGGCTGCTTCCTTTATATCTGTCGCATCCTGTGGCCCCGGCATGCACCGGCGTTTCATCTGCCTCGGACAGCGTGTCCCGTGATCGGGACAAAATAACAAACACCGCGCGAGGGAATCCCGCACGGCGTGGCCGGGGTATCGTTTATGGGGGGTGCCGTGTCAACCGCCAACTGAGGCGCAGCACGGCGATATCCCTATATATCCTGCGCCAACATCCGGTCCGCGACGGCGCGGCCAAGCGCGCGACTGATCGATGTGAACACTGTGCCGAAGCTGTCAAACAGCACCCCGTTGAACGCTTGTGCTGCATCGGTGCGTGCAAATGCGATGTAGGTTTGCATTTCATCATCGGTTAGACCGGCGTAAGACGCCAGCAAATAGGCGTAAAGCCAATCCTCGGTCTCAGTTGTAATGGTGTCCTGTTGAGACCACACCTCATTTACGATCTGATCCTCCGTCATGGATTGTGGCAGCGCCCCGCCCGCGGCCAGCCCCTGATAAAAGGCGTAGTTGGAGTTAAGACCGCCCACAACATTGGACGTCACAAGGTCATAAGCTGAGATGAACTCGGCAATCTGTTCGACCCGCCTGCCCCCCTCACGGCGCATTTTCTGCGCAAGATCGGACGCCGCCTGATCAACGTCTTCGTCCAGCATCGCGGCGCGTGCTGCAACCTCGCCCTCTACGATGCGCTTCCCCAGCGGACTACTAAGAAATGAGATCAGCACATCCGCATCGGCCTCCGACAGATTGGCCCTAATGTCTTCGGACATAATGCCCATCACGCGTGGGATGTCATAGATGCGCTCTAGTTCAACCTTCCAGCCAAAACCTCCGCGGCCTGGAAACATGTCGTCCTCAATCTCGGGGCCTGCGGCGATCCCTTCGGCAGCGACGACCTCTATGATGTCGCGCAACCGTAAAGCCTCCATTAACTGACTGTGCTTGACCGCAGGCAATCCGGCGGTGGCTTGGGTCTGTGCAAACACGGCCCCCGAAACGCTGGGAATGCTGAGGGGCGCAAGCACAAAGCCAGCAGCAAGAATGAGGGCAGCACGCAGCATCGAGATCTCCTTTTGGCGTTGGTCGCAGTATTCAGATGGGGGCAAGACAGAGCCTGCCAAGGGACGCACCTTAACCTTTACGCATAATGGTGGCAAAACCTGCTTGCACCCCCGCCAGTTTGCCCCTAGACCGCTCGCCACCAGAGTGACCGCTGGTCTGCGGAGATATGCCGGAGTGGTCGAACGGGCCGGTTTCGAAAACCGGTGTGGGTGCAAGCCTACCCAGGGTTCGAATCCCTGTGTCTCCGCCAGTTAAATGCTGTAAGGCTTTAATTTTATTGCGCTTTCATGTCGGATCTGATGTTTGTTACAAACTATGTACCGAACCTTGCCTGCTGCTAACGACAGTTCCATTGAACATCTTTGATGTTGGCCTGCGACGCGGGCGGAAACTCTCTTGTATTTTTCTTGCCGCAAAAGGTGATTTGCAGCGTGAACAGCCGTGCTGCCCGTTTCACAGGAAACACTCCGCGAAGCTCAACAGAGTTTAGCCATTTAAATGGGGTTACGGCGGCCGGAGATAGCGTTGTCAGTCAGCTTGGTCAGCAGCGTTTGCGTATGCTGTAGCCAGAGGCAATATGTTTAGTGCCTGCGGGTCACGTGCGTTCACATCCGCCAGCCTAAACTAAGTGATCCTAGTCCTCGTAGAGACAATTTTGGTATGAGAAGACAACCAGATCTATACCATTAAACATGGCGACGAGCAGTTGTCTAAAGACAAAGGGCGCCAACTGACTTGGCGCCCTTTGATCAGAGCGACCGCTTCCCTTTAGAGACACGCCAAAAGGAGGGATTTTGTATTAGCTTCGGTCATTTTAACCGGGTTGCCCCCAGTGCTTGGGTCCCGCAATGCACCCGCCACGACACGGTCCACATCGATATTTTCAATACCCATCTCCGTGAGCGTTTTGGGGATACCTAGCGAAGCGTTGAGTTCATCAACATACGCGCAAAAACCCTCATACCCGCGTTGGATGCTAAGGTAGTTGGCCGCGCGTGCCAGTTTCCCACGGATCTCGGGCTTGTTGAATTGCAGTACCGCCGGCATACAGACAGCATTCGTCGTGCCATGATGCGTGTGGTAAATCGCACCAATCGGATGCGACAATGCATGAATAGCGCCAAGACCTTTCTGAAAGGCAGTGGCCCCCATCGCTGCCGCTGACATCATATGTGCGCGCGCCTCAATGTCGGTGCCGTCGGCATATGCGCGCGGCAAGTACTCTTTGACCAACCGCATACCTTCTAAAGCCATTCCCTGAGACATCGGATGGTAATGCGGTGAGCAGTATGCCTCAACGCAATGGGCAAAGGCATCAAGCCCTGTGCCTGCTGTAATGAACTGAGGCATTCCAACCGTTAGTTCAGGGTCGCAAATGACGACCGTCGGCAGGAACTTGGGGTGGAAGATAATCTTTTTCTCTTCTGTTTCAGAGTTGGTAATGACTGACGCCCGGCCAACTTCTGATCCCGTACCGGCAGTAGTCGGCACAGCAACGATAGGCGCAATCGCATCCGCGTCCGCGCGTGTCCACCAATCCCCAATATCCTCAAAGTCCCATAAAGGGCGTGTTTGTCCGGCCAAAAACGCAACCAATTTGCCGAGATCAAGGCCAGAACCACCGCCGAACGCGATGACACCATCGTGGCCACCTTCCTTGAAGGCGCGCACGCCGGCCTCTGCGTTTTTCTCATTCGGGTTTGGATCAACGTCCGAGAACATCGCACGCCCCAGACCCGCTTCTTCAATCAGGTCGAGCGTTTTTGTTGTGATGTCCATACCCGCAAGACCACGGTCCGTGATCAGAAGTGGTTTTGTAATTCCCGCCGATGCGCAGGCATCCGCGATTTCCGAAATGCGGCCTGCACCAAAGCGGATTGCCGTGGGATAGGACCAATTTGCAGTGATGCTCATGGGCTTATGCTTTCTTGAGATGGTATGATTTTGGGCGCGTTAGGTTGTGGTAGCCAATGACCGACAATCCCCCTCCCCGTCCAGTGTCTTTGCACCCTGTCCAGCACAAGCCTGGATCAAGGTAGTCCGCCCGGTTCATGAACACGGTTCCTGTTTCGATCTGATCTGCGATGCTTTCGGCTCTTGCGACGTCTTTGGTCCAGAGAGACGCCGTCAGGCCATAGTCGCTGTCATTCATCAGACGGATAGCTTCCGCGTCGTCTTTTACGGACATAATCCCAACAACGGGGCCAAAGCTTTCTTCCCGCATGACACGCATATCGTGAGTGACGTTTGTCAGGATCTGTGGCGTCAGATAGGCGCCACCATCATCTTGCGGGAACGTCTGGATATGAGCGATCGCCCCCTTAGCGACAGCTTCTGAAATCTGATCTCGTACGACTTGGGCAAATCTAACATGTGCCATGGGACCAATCGTTGTGTCTGGCTCAAGCGGGTTGCCAAGGGTGTATCCTCGTACAATCTCGACGGCCTTTTGTACGAAACTGTCAAACAGGCTTTCGTGAACATAGATGCGTTCGATCCCACAACAGCACTGTCCTGAATTGAACATGGCCCCGTCGATCAAGGTTTCGGCAGCGGCATCAACGTCTGCGTCGTCCATCACATACCCAGGGTCTTTGCCGCCGAGTTCTAACCCAAGGCCGGTGAATGTCCCGCTTGCGGCAGCTTCCATGGCGCGGCCACCGCCAACTGATCCGGTAAAGTTCACAAAGCCAAAGGACCGCGCAGCAATGAGATCAGAAGTCGTAAGATGGTCGAGGAAGACATTCTGAAAAACGTCCTCAGGGATGCCCACGCTATGAAACGCTTGCGCCAAACGCTCTCCGACCAATGGTGTTTGTGAGGCATGCTTGAGCATGACGGCGTTGCCCGCAATCAGTGCCGGTGCAATTGTGTTGATCGCGGTCATGTAGGGATAATTCCATGGGGCCACGACCAGTACGAGCCCATGCGGCACGCGCTTGATGACCCGCTTGAATGCGCCACTGTCTTCGACCTCGATCGGAGCAAGAGCCTCAGCTGCGATGTTGGCCATGTGGCTTGCACGTTCTTCAAATCCGCCAAACTCACCGCCATACCGAACTGGCCGACCCATCTGGTGCGCAAGCTCTGGAACGACTTCATTGCTCATAGCACCCACGGCTGCGACGCCAGCTTGCACAAGGGCAATCCGATCTTGGAGCGTGCGATTGGCCCATTCCTTCTGAGCGGCCTGAGCCCGCGCGACTGCCGCATCGGCTTGCATGCGATCCAGTGTTTCGCGGCGTGCGTATACAGAACCATCAATCGGGGAAATGCATTGAATTGCCATACTCTTTAAGCCCTTTCAAAGCCGCGTGCGATTTCCCAATCGGTCACAACGCGGTCAAATTCTTCTTGTTCCCATTCCGCCGCGCGGGTGTAGTGGTCCACCACATCATCGCCGAGCGCCTCACGCAGGAAGTCCGAGGTGCGCAAGGATTGCGTCGCGGCTCGGAGTGTTTGCGGGATATCTGAGGCTTTTGCGTCCTCATAGACATCGCCCGTCGTGGCAGCAGCCAACGTCATCTTCTCTTCTAGGCCCTTGATCCCCGCCGCCAGCATAGCTGTCTGCGCCAAGTATGGGTTCATGTCCGAGCCGCCTATTCGACATTCGACCCGCACACCTTTTGTCCCTTCTCCGCATAGACGAAAACCCGCGGTACGATTGTCGACTGACCACACCGCCTTGGTCGGCGCAAAGGTCCCTTTGGCAAAGCGTTTGTAGCTATTTATGTAAGGGGCCAAGAAGTACGTGTAGTCGCCTGCGTATGCGATGAGGCCAGCCATGTAATGCTCCATCACTTTTGACATGCCATACTGACGATCTGGGTCGAAGAAAGAGGGTTCACCCTGCTTCCAAAGCGATTGGTGCACATGGCTGGAAGAGCCAACGCGGGTATGATGCCATTTTGGTAAAAACGATGCAGCTCTACCGTTTTGCCATGCAATTTCTTTGATCGCGTGTTTGGCGATCGAATGGTGGTCAGCACAATCCAACGCTGGAGCATAGCGAATATTTAGTTCAGCCTGCCCGGCTTCTGCCTCACCTTTTGTGTTTTCAATCGGTAGGCCAGCCTCAAACAGGTGGTTGCGGATCGGTCGCATAACCGCTTCTTCTTTGGTGGTCTGAAAAATATGGTAGTCTTCGTTGTAGCCACTGATCGGCTCTAGAGCGCTAAAGCCGCTTTTGCGGATTTCATCGAGGCTCTTTTCGAACAAGAAAAACTCCAACTCGGTCGCCATCATCGCGTCGAAACCCAAAGCTTCAAGCCGAGCAATTTGTTTTTTTAGCATGGCGCGTGGACTGTGTGGGACGGGCTGGTGCGTGTGATGGTCCAGCACATCGCACAGCACCATCGCGGTACCGTCTAACCATGGTACGGGACGAATTGTTGTGAGATCCGGGCGCATAACATAGTCCCCGTACCCCGTTTCCCATGACGTGGACGCATACCCATCTGGGGTCGCCATCTCCAAGTCAGTCGCCAAAAGATAATTGCAGCAATGGGTTTCACGGTAGGATGTTTCGACGAAATTTACGCCGTGGAAGCGCTTGCCCATCAAGCGACCTTGCATGTCTACGAAACAGACCAAAACGGTATCGATTGATCCGTCCTGAACGGCGGCTTTGAGGGCTTCGAAGGTAAGAGTGCCGGGCATAGATTATCCGCCTGTTTGACGTTGAGTGTCCGTCAGTGGGTGTCAGTAAGTGATATAAGGCGGAGGGTGAGCTCCGCCTTACCTCGGAGTTTATCCGTAGCGGTAGGGGCGGCCCGCTTTGACCATGTCTTCGTTGTATTTCTTGAAGATATCGACCACGCGACGCTTGGTTTCGCTTTCGGCGGCGATCTCTTCCCAGAATACTTGAGCGGCGGCTTCAACGGTTGCCCACTCTTCATCAGGAATTGTGGTGAGTTCTAATTTGCTGCCGTTTACGCGCAAGTTGGCCTCACCGCCCCAATACCACCACTGGCGATAGTAGTGTGATTGGTCACAGCAGACCCGGAACAAGGTTTGCAGATCTTCGGGCAGTTCGTTCCAGCGCTCCATGTTAGCAAAAAACGATCCGGCCCAGGCGCCCGAGATGTTGTTGGTGAGGAAGTAGTTTGTCACGTCGGCCCAACCGACGGTATAATCCTCGGTGATGCCGGACCATGCGATCCCATCAAGTTCACCGGTTTGCATCGCGACTTCGATGTCTTCCCATGGAAGGTTGACTGGAACCACGCCAAATTGTGTCAGGAAACGCCCAGCGGTTGGGAACGTAAAGACCCGCTTGCCCTTCAGATCTTCCAACGAACGGATCGGATCTTTGGTTGCGAAATGACAAGGATCCCATGCGCCAGCAGAAATGTGCTTCACGCCAACTTTGGAATATTCCTCGTCCCAGATTTCGTTCAGTCCGTATTGGTTAAACAGGACCGGTACATCCAACGAATACCGCGAACCAAACGGGAAGTAGCCGCCAAAAACGGTCACTTCGGTCGGGGACGCCATGCTATCATCATCGGACTGGACAGCATCAATTGTTCCCCGTTGCATGGCCTGAAACAGCTCGCCTGTCGGAACCAGTTGATCTGCAAAAAACAGTTCAATCTGCATGCGGTCGCCCGCAATTTTGTTGAACATTTCAATTGCCGGCACGATGACTTCGGCCGCGAGTGAGGCGCCCGCGTAGGTCTGCATGCGCCATCGGATTGTGTTTTGGGCAAGTGCGGGCGTGGCCAGTGCAGCCGGTCCAGCAAGAGCTGCGCCTTGAATAAACTTACGTCTAGATGTCAATTTTTCTCTCCTTGGTTGGTGTTTAGGCCACTTTCTGCGAGGCTCTTTTATGGTTTGTTGTAAACGTAATCCGGGAGCCAAAGCGCAATGTTTGGAAAGGCCATGACAAGAACAAGGGCCAGCACCATAATCCCAACGAAGGGTAGGATGGAGGCATAGATGTCGCGCAGCGTGATCTCTGGTGGTGCCATCGCCCGCATCAGAAAGAGGTTATACCCGAAGGGCGGCGTCATGTAGGCAATCTGGGTCGTGATCGTGTACAGAATTCCATACCAAATCAGGTCGAACCCCAACGCACCCACAAGCGGCACGTAGAGGGGGGCAACGATCACCAACATAGCAGTATCGTCGAGGAAGGTGCCCATGAGCAGAAAGCTTAGCTGCATCAGAATGAGGATCGTCCATGGGTTCAAGTTCAGCTTTTCGGTGAACAGACCTTCGATCGCCTTGACCGCACCCAGCCCATCAAACACTGCACCAAAAGCAAGCGCCGCCAGAATAATCCACATAAACATGCACGTGATGCCGAGGGTGTTGCGGACCGAATTCTCAAACACCTCTTTGGTCATGCGCCCTTTCAGGACAGCGGCGACAAAGGCTGCGATTGCGCCAATTGCCGAGCTTTCCACCAGAGAGGTCCAGCCCTTGACGAAGGGGACCATCATTACGGCGAAAATGATAACGGGAAGCAAACCCGCGCGCAAAAGCCGAAGTTTTTCGGCCCGTGGAAGGTTGCGTTCTTCAGCAGGCAGGACCGGGCCTAACACTGGGTTAATCCGACACCGTACGACGATATAGATCACAAACAGGCTGGCCATCATCAGGCCCGGGATAACGCCGGCCAGCCAGAGCTGGCCAACCGGTTGCCGGGCAATCATCGCGTATAGAACAAGGACAACAGAGGGCGGCACAAGAATGCCGAGGCTTGACCCCGCCTGTACCACACCGGTGACCATGCGTTTGTCGTATCCGCGTTTCAGCAACTCGGGCAGTGCAATTGTAGAGCCAATAGCCATGCCCGCGACGCTCAAACCATTCATTGCGGAAATCAGCACCATCAGCCCGATAGTACCGATCGCAAGCCCTCCACGAAGGCCCCCCATCCACACATGGAACATGCGATAAAGGTCATCAGAGATTTTGCTTTCGGACAGAATGTAGCCCATGAAAATGAACATAGGCAGTGTCAGAAGTGGATACCATTTCATCAACTTCATTGCCGCAGAGAAGCCCAGATCGAACCCACCCCGGTCGCCCCACAGCAGTAGCGCTGCGACGACGGCAATAAAGCCAATCGCACCAAAAACACGTTGGCCCGTGATGAGCATCAACATCATTGATGAAAACATCAGTACAGCGATCAGCTCATACGACATTAAGCGAATTCCTCTCCGCGTAGGCGCAGAACGTCTTTCATTAATTCAGAGATGCATTGCAGAAGCATCAAGAACATTCCCAAGATCATCACGGATTTTACGGGCCACAGATATGGCCGCCACGCAGAGGATGATCGTTCCATCCGCCCGACTTCCTCAGCTCCGATGACAACACCGCCCAAGAAAGAGAACGGCTCACTGCCCCAGTATCCAAGCGAGTAAGCGGTTGAGCTGACTGCGCCGTACAAAAGCACACAAAGATAGAAGATTAGAAACAAGACCGTCAGCACATCAAACTGGGCTTTCTTGCGTGTTGACCATTCACCGTACAAAAGATCCATCCGGACATTCGATCCCATTTGGATCGAATACGGCCCGCCAAGAATGTAGTATGCGACCATCACAAACTGGGCCATTTCAAGCGTCCAGAGTGACGGGAGAAAGAAAGTCTTACTGATTGATGACCATAGCAAAATACCCATCAGTACGAAAATTCCGTACATGACCACTCTGCCGACACGGTAATTCACCGCGTCCACGAAACGGATATAGCCGCGCATCAAGCCTGACAATTCAAGTCTCCCTGAACGCCGAGGTGTGCAATCGCGGCCAATAGCCAGCCCGAAATCATTTGCGCCATTTCGCTTTGTTGCACGGCCGTTTCAAGAAGATCATTTCGAACTTCAAGCATCACGTTGAGATGGCCATGCGCGACGCCATGCTCCTTAAGCGTATGTGTTACACCGTCCTCAGGGCCATAGGGCGCGTTGCGCTGCACATTGACGGATGTGTGTAGGTGGGCAAGGTCCAGCATGGCGTCAGCCAGCCGGGTATCGCTGTCGTGCAAAATCCCAATCTCCACCGCGCGTGTTTGGCCATGAAACACTGGCGTGTAGCTATGAACTGTCACAAGGATTGGCGCATCGACACGCTCCACTGCCTCGCGAAGTGCGCCACAAAACGGTGCGTAGAAAGTCGCAGCACGCGCGTCACGTTCTGCCTGACTTAAGGCTGTATTTCCCGGAACATTGATGACTTCGCTCCGTGCAGGCATTGCACTTGGTGAGCTTGGCGGACGGTTGCAATCATAAACCAAACGCGACACGCCACTGGCAACGAGGGGAGCTTGTAACCGATGTGAGAGTTCTTCTGCCAGCGCCATAGCACCCGGATCCCAGACAGCGTGACTGTTTCGATCGCTTGGTGAGAGTCCCAGCCCGTCATATTGCTCGGGGATGTGCGCAGAGGCATGTTCACAAACGAGCACGATGTTAGAGCCACCTTCCACATTGTGGATTATGACGTGGTCTTGCGTATGGTTTCGGTCATTCGGCCCCATGGCGCCCTCCTGTTGAATTAAAGTTCTTGCCAAACCGACAAACTGTCAACAAGATATTGTGAAATAAATATCACACATTCGGCGGGTGATATTTTTTTGATCAAAAGCAAGGCAGACACCATGAGCCCGGCAACGCTCACAATTTCTGATCGCATCCAAAAGCAACTGGATGATCTGACGCGCGCTGAGCGGCAGCTTGCTCATTCTATTCTTGAAAACTACCCAGCCTCAGGGCTGGGACCATTGAGCGCCTTGGCAAAAGATGCAGAAGTGTCCGTGCCTACAGTTGCACGAATGGTGCAAAAACTTGGGTTTAGCGGGTATCCTGAATTCCAGGCAGAACTCCGTGAGGAACTGAAGGCCAAGGCTAAAAACCCAATTGCCAAGCACGAAACCTGGACCGACGCCGCGCCATCAGAACATCTTTTGAACCGGTTCACAGAAGCTGTAATTGACAACATTCGCCACACATTGGGGCAAATTGACCCCAGCGAATTTGATCGCGCTTGTGAGATTGTGGCCGACACAGATCACCATCTTTATATCGTTGGCGGACGGATCACACACACTCTTGCGGAGTATTTGTTCCTGCATATGCAGGTCATCCGCAGTAGGATTACGCACATTCAATCGACCTCAAATGCGTGGCCGCATTACCTGTTAGATGTGAAGAAAGACGACGTTTTTATCGTTTTCGACATGCGCCGGTATGAGAATAATACCCTAAAGCTAGCCGAGCTCGCGCACGCCAAGGGGGCGCGCGTGATCCTGTTTACGGATCAATGGCGGTCACCGGTGCACCAGTTTGCAGAAGTAAGCTTTAGTAGCAGGATCATAGCCCCATCTGCTTGGGATTCGGCTGCCACGCCCTTGTTACTTTTGGAAACGATGATCGCGACGGTTCAGAGTCTGACCTGGGGCGATACCAAAGATAGAATGGAATCACTGGAAGATATGTTCGACCAGACAAAACTGTTCCGAAAATTCACATGACCGAAACAATACACAGTCAAACGTAGCAACGGCGCGCCAATATTAAGATTAAAAACCCCTGCCCTACATGCGCCAACAGGGGACAAATCACGACACGGAGAACCCCTATGAAGACAACATTTATCGCATCACTTCTCACGGCAACGGCGCTAAGCGCGTCGTTCGCGAACGCTGATACACTGCGGCTGCTGACATGGGGCGGGTATGCGCCTGACGATGTCATCGCAAAATTTGAAGCTGAAACAGGCCACACTGTCGAAGTCACAACGTCGAATAACGAAGAAATGATTGCCAAGCTGCGCGCAACAAATGGCGGCGGCTTCGACCTTGCACAGCCAAGCCAGGACCGGATCACCAGCGCGCAGGAAGGTTTCGGCATCTATAAGCCCATGGACATGTCCAAGATCGACACGTCGCAGTTCATCCCATCCATGCTGAGCGCGACAGCAGACAACACCACTTTTGAGGGTGAAGTTTACGGCCTTCCACATGTCTGGGGTACAAGCGGTCTGGTTGTGAACACCGCAATGGCCGACGGCGTGCAGGACTATACGGACCTGTGTTCAGATGCTTATGCAGGCAAAGTCTCGTATCGCCTAAAGCGCCCTACATTGATCGGCTTTGCCTATTCTATGGGGCTTGACCCGTTCGCCGCCTACGGCGATGCGGATGCCTATCAGGGTATTCTCAACCAAGTTGAGGATAAGCTGACCGAGTGTAAAGCGAACGTCAAAACCTACTGGTCTGGTGGTGATGAAATCAAAAACCTGCTTCGCTCCGGTGAAGTTGTCGCTTCGATGGCATGGGACACAGGCGGCTGGCAGCTCAACGCTGATAACCCTGACATCACGTTTGTTGCCCCTAAAGCCGGTGCGTTGGGCTGGATTGATACCTTTGTACTGCCAGCCCGTGGACGTGCCGATGACGCAGCCTACGACTGGATCAATTTCGTCATGCGTCCCGAAATCGCCTCGATGATTACCAACCAAGCAGGCAATTTTACGGCCGCAGTAAACGGTGAAACTGCTGTCAGCGGTGAGCTAAAAGCCCGTTTCCAAGGGTCTTACGATCAAGCCGCGATTGACAATATCAAATGGTATCCTCCCGTACCTGCTGGCCTAGAGGCCCTCGAAGGCGCGACACTCGACCGGATCAACGCAGCGAAATAAGCCGCTCAACGTATCGACCAAAAGGGGGCGCATTTGTGCCCCCTTCTCTTCTACCAGAAAGAAAAGCCCTTGACCCGTTCCCAGCCTGATTTGGTTTGCAATGCAATTACCAAACATTTTGATGATTTCTACGCCGTGGATGAGGTCAGTTTTGAGGTCCCTCAGGGATCATTCTTTTCAATCCTTGGCCCGTCTGGTTGTGGGAAAACCACGCTTTTGCGGATGATCGCTGGCTTCCAGCATCCCTCATCGGGCGAGTTGTTGATCAAAGGCAAGTCAATGAATGGCGTGCCCCCCAACCGTCGACCCGTATCGATGGTTTTCCAGCACCTCGCGCTGTTTCCAACAATGAATATTGCTGACAACGTCGGGTTCGGATTACGACAACGAGGCGTAGCAAAACGTGAAATCAGCCGGCGTGTGGGTGAAGTTCTGGAACGTGTGGGCCTTCCTGGCGTATCTGAGCGTCGTATCGATCAACTGTCAGGCGGGCAAAAGCAACGTGTCGCAATCGCCCGCTGTATGGTTTTGGAACCTGACGTTTTGTTGTTGGATGAGCCGCTTGGTGCCTTGGACCTCAAACTCAGAGAGCACATGAAGGTTGAGCTCAAATCCCTTCAGGCAGAGTTTAATACCACTTTCGTGTACATCACCCATGATCAATCGGAAGCATTGGTCATGAGTGACAATATAGCCGTCATGAACAAAGGGCGTTTTGAGCAGGTCGGCGCCCCAAAAGAAATCTACCACAACCCTGTCACGCCATTTGTGGCAGGTTTTGTTGGTGAGGCGAATAAATTCACAGCAACAGTCGCAACAATAAATGGCCAAGCCGTCAAACTGGCAACGGAGCAGGGGCACGAAATTTACATCGAAACTGCATCTTCGGATGTTACGACCGGCTCTCGAGTAGAAGTTTTCTTACGACCCGAGGCGATTGAATTACTCCAGGAGGCGCCGGCAAAAAACGATGGCGCGAACGTCAGCACCGGTGTCGTCACATCAGTACTCTTTAACGGTGCCAACTCAGTTGCGACCATCCAAGACGCCTCGACGAATATGGTGGTCACTGTTGCGCTTTTACAAACAGGGGCTTTGTCCGAGCTCACGAAAGGCCAGACGGTTTACACCAGATGGCAACCCAATATGGCGCGTTTGTACCCCCTGGAGACCCAGAGATGAGCAGAGATACATCCAGACTGAGCTTTTACCTTTTGCTGGCGCCGATCCTTTTGTGGCTGGTGGTGTTAATAATACTGCCGCACTTGGGGTTATTCATTGTCTCGATCACTGAAAAAATCGGCCCTCGTGAGTATACAATGGGATTAGGCAACTACGCCAAGTTCTTTGAGGAACCATTGTTCTGGCACACCTTTGCCCGGACAGCGATCATGTCAATCGTGGCGACGGCCCTCACCCTTCTTCTTGGTTTTCCAATTGCCTACTACATTGCAAAGCTCACCAAAGGACGGACCAAAGCAACGTTATTCTTGATGTGCATGATCCCTTTTTGGGTCTCTGAACTGGTGCGCACATTCGGATGGATGATCCTTTTACGCGAAACGGGCGTCATTTCGAATGGCTTGCAGGCGTTAGGGATTGTCAGCGGACCCGTAGAGTTGTTGTACAACGATGCGGCCATAATGGTTGGGCTGGTCTACACATCCATTCTCTTCATGGTGGTACCTCTCGTGACCACGCTTGATAGCCTCGACGATAGCCTCATTGAAGCTGGTTATGACTTAGGCGGTAGCACCGGGTCGATTATGCGTCAAATCGTCATTCCGCACGCAATGCCCGGTATTGTGTCTGGCTGCATCGTGGTCTTCATGCTGAGCCTTGGGAACTATTTGACCCCCGTTTTGTTGGGAGGAAAAGACAGTCTCTGGTTTACTGGTATGATCTATAGCCAGTTCATAACTCGGTTTAATTGGGAGCTTGGATCTGCATTTGGTTTTCTTTTACTGATCTTGTCATCTCTGGTCGTTTATCTCGGGTTGCGCATTTCAGGCCAATCGTTGTCAGCTACGATGGGGCGCACATGATACCTACAGTTCCTCAACGCAGCTTTGCAAAATGGTGCTACCGTGCTTATGTTGCGTTATTTTTCACCTATCTTGCGCTACCACTAACGGTTGTCTGCGTATTTGCTTTTAACAATAGCGTCTTCCCCTCGCTGCCATGGGAAGGCTTTACCACTGCATGGTTCTTTGGAACAGAAGCGCCGTTTATCGGCGTCTTCCATGAACGATCCATCTTGCGCGCGATAGGAACATCCGCATTCGTTGCAGTATGGGTCGCAGGTCTCGCTGTCGCTGTCGGTACCTGCAACGCGTTTCTTTTTGTCAGACACAATTTTAGGGGAAAAGGATTTCTCTACATCGTGATGCTTTTGCCCCTGATCATACCGGGAGTTATCTTGGGCATCTCAATTCTGGTCTTTTCGAGCAACATCGCTAACACTCTTGAGGATGCCACAGGGTTATGGTTCGACCAACTCCGCCCCGGTCTCTTACTCGTCATTCTTGGCCAGTTTTCATTCGTTACCACGTTTGCGACGCTGGTCATTTCCGCACGTTTGCAAAAGTTTGACCCAGCACTGGAAGAGGCTGCCCTAAATCTTGGGGCGAGCAAGTTTGGGGCAATTCGTCAGATCACTCTGCCTTTCCTGCTCCCTGCTATTCTTGCTTCAGCTGTGGTTGCAGTGCTTATGAGTTTTGAGAACTTCAATACAACTCTGATGCTTGTCGGATCGGACTCACCATTGACCATCGCAATGTTCGACAAGCTCAAGCAAGGTTCCACGCCTGTCTTAAACGCAGTGTCATTGTTGCTTATTCTCGTCTCGGCAGGACTTGGCGTAATGTCACTGGTCTTTCAAAAGAAGCGTATTTGAACATTTCAACAGCAAAAGTTTCTTTGCCTGCTTGGAACTGTCGTGATTTTATGAACTTACGGCGCTCGTTTAAGCGACCTAATAGGTCAAAATATCTGGCATTTAGGCTGGTGGTCGGCTTTGTTGCACAAATGGTGTGAGGGATTCACTGTCTGAACCCAGCGGGGTAGCAACGGTGCATGAGCAGTTGGTCCCCTACGCAGTACATGATCAGGAACT
>NZ_CEZFMW010000022.1:0-33926 GCF_982993085.1 Thalassobacter sp.
ATGCCGCCGCCCAAATCAACGCCCTGCCCGAGGACGAATACCTCGATATCCTGCGTCCACGATTTGGCAGCTTTCTGGGCGAGATCAAGCTTGCCGGCGCCCGCTTTACCTATCCGCTGAACCTGACGCTGGCGCAAAACTTGACCGCGCCGCGTGTGGCCCTGGTCGGCGATGCAGCCCACGGCATACACCCGATTGCGGGCCAAGGCTTGAACCTTGGGTACCGCGATATCGGTGCCTTGGCTGAGGTGGTGACGCTGGCGCAGCGCCGGGGTGAGGATATCGGTGCAGTTGACGTCCTCGACCGCTACGCGCGCTGGCGGCGGTTCGACACCATGACATTGGCCGTTGGTACAGATGTCATCAACAAGCTGTTTTCCAACGACAACCCGATCCTACGGGCCGCCCGTGATTTCGGTATGGGGGCCGTACAATCCATGCCGGGCCTGCGCCGGGGCTTTATCCGGCAGGCCGCCGGCCTGACCGGCGACTTGCCGCAACTGCTGAGGGGCCGCCCGCTTTAGTCGAGCTTGCGCGCCTCATCGATCAGCATGACCGGAATGCCATTGCGGATCGGGAACGCCAGATGAGCGGCCTTTGACACCAACTCTTGGGCCTCCGCGTCGTATTTCAGCGGCGCGCGAGTCTGGGGGCAGACCAGCGCCTCCAACATGCGGCGGTCAAATTCGCTCATTGCAGGATCTCTTCGTTTTGCCCGCCGCGCATGGCAAACTCCATCAAGGTCACAAGCGTCTCGCGACGAGTTTGCAGGGATGGTGCCTCTAGCAAGGCTTGCTTTTCCTCAGGATCAAAGGGGCACAGCATAGACAGCGAGTTGATCAACAACTCCTCATCCGCTTCCTTCAACGAATCCCAGTCGGTACTCAGCTCTTGGCTCTCAAAATACCGCGACAGCGTCTTCATAAATAAGGGACGGTCAAAGCCCTTATCGATCTCGGCCTTGCCCAGATCACGCTCAAAACCGGTCCAACTGACATCGGCCTTAAGATACGGCGTAAACCCAGACACTTCGCGCATCACCCGAAAACGGGAGATACCCGCAAGCGTCACCATATAGCGGCCATCCTCAGTTTCAGAAAACTGAGTGACGCGTCCGGCGCAGCCAATAGTGTGCAAGGTCCGGTCGCCACTGCCGCTGTTGGGCGCAACCATGCCAATCAGCCGCGCAGAGGTTTTCATCGTGTCCTCAAGCATCTGCAAGTAGCGCGGTTCAAAAAGGTGCAATGGCAGCCGCGAACGCGGCAGCAAAAGCGCACCGGGCAAGGGGAACACGGGAATGGTGTCGGGCAGGTCGCTTTGTCTGATCATGGAATACAGGTAGTGCCTCTGTTGGCTCAGGCAAATATCATCGACGAGAGTTTCCGACGACCTGCCAGAGCGACTGGGTCTTTGGCATCAAGCGCGTCAAAGATGGTGAAAAGCTGGGCTTTTGCAGCGCCGTCATTCCATTCCCGATCCTGTCGGAAAATTTCCAACAGATGATCCACGGCGGCCTGCGTATCGCCGTTGGCGTACAGCGCGGTAGCCAGATCAAACCGGGCTTGATGATTGGCAGCGTCTGCCTCAACTGCGGCGGTCAGTTCCGCAACAGGGCCAGCGCTTTGGGCTTGTTTGGCCAGCTCAACATTGGCGCGCGCGGCCTCAATCTCAGACGCGGTTGCAATGGCCTCCGGCACGCTTGCAAGCAAACCTTCGGCTTGGTCAAGCTCATCCAGCGCAAGATGCGCGCGGATCAAACCGGCGTAGGCGGCTGCATTCTCAGGCTCTTCGCCCAAGACGGCTGCGAACGTTTGCGCCGCATCAACAACTTCACCCGCGTCGAGCATTTCTTCGGCTGCCGCAACGGCCTCGGCCAAGCCGCCGTCTTCTTCTGGACCCATGGCCGCAACACGTTCAACAAACGCGGTAACCTCGGCCGGCGTGACCGCCCCCTGAAACCCATCGACAGGTTGGCCCTGAAAGAATGCATAAACCGTAGGGATCGACTGAATGCGAAGCTGCGCGGCGATCTGTTGGTTCTGATCCACATCCACTTTGGCCATGCGCACTTTGCCGCCTGCCGCGGTCACGGCAGCCTCCAATTGAGGACCAAGCGTTTTACACGGGCCGCACCACGGCGCCCAAAAATCCACGATGACAGGAACCGTCTGCGAGGCCTCGATCACGTCTGTCATAAACGTCATCTCGGACACGTCCTTGATCAGATCGCCAGCATCGGCGGGCGTCTGGGGCGGTGTTTGGCCTAGTTCAAGCATGTCTCTCTCCATCGTCGTGTGTGCGGCGTATATCGGCGTGCAAGACCCAGTTTACAAGTCAAACGTCGCAAAGACCGGGGCGTGGTCCGAGGGGCCTTCGTATCCGCGCACATGACGCAAAACCCGGCTAGAGTGCGCGGCATTGGCAATATCGGACGTGGCCCAAACGTGATCCAGCCGCCGCCCCTTGTCCGCCGTATCCCAATCCGGTGAGCGATAAGACCACCAGCTATAAAGCCGCCCCGATGGGATATCCGCGCGGGTCACATCGACCCAATCTCCCGCCTCTTGGACCTGCGCGAGGTGCTCTACCTCAACCGGTGTGTGGCTCACCACGCGCAACAGCTTTTTATGATCCCAGACGTCATCTTCGCGAGGGGCGATGTTCAAATCACCGACCAGAATGGATTTTTCAGGGGCGTTCGCCTGAAACGCATCGCGCATGTCGGTCAGGTAATCGAGCTTTTGCCCGAACTTCTCATTAATCTCCCGGTCGGGTTTATCACCGCCTGCGGGCACATAAAAATTGTGGATTGTGACGCCGTTTTCCAGACGTCCCGCTATATGGCGCGCATGCCCTAGGTTGGCGTGATCTGCGGCGCCTGCCTCTTGGATCGGCATCTTGGACAGGATCGCGACACCGTTGTACCCCTTTTGCCCGCGGGCAACCATGTGGGTGTAACCAAGCGCCTCGAACATCTCGAGCGGGATCTTGTCCACCGGGCTTTTGCACTCCTGTAGGCACAAAACATCGGGAGCCTCTTCTTGCATCAGGCGCGCCACAAGGGCCTCGCGCAGGCGCACGGAATTGATATTCCAGGTGGCAAGTGTAAAGGCCATGAACCTCTCCTCGGAGCGTTTTGAGCAGTGCGCTCAGTGATGCGGTCGCGGGCATGAGCCAATGACCTTTGTTGCAGGGGTAACCTGTCTTGAAACGGGATGAAAGCAACCGCCCATCAATCGCAATTTTGGTGCCCTGCGCCACACGCTATGTTTTCTTTTGATAGCAGTGCCAAGCATTGCTCTTTTTCTATCCAGCCCCTTAAATCAATCCTGACCTCATTCACCCCGGACCTGACAAAATGCGTATCGATCTCAACTCCGATCTTGGTGAAGGCTACGGCCCTTGGCCCATGGGCAACGATGCGGAGATGCTCTCGATTGTAACGTCTGCCAACATCGCATGCGGGGGCCATGCCAGTGATCCCGAAACGATGTTCCGCACGCTGAAGCTGGCGGCGCAAAATGGCGTCAGCATAGGCGCCCACCCCGGCTATAATGATCGTGAAGGGTTTGGCCGCCGTGTCATACCGATGTCACCGGCTGAGGTTGGCCGGGTCTGTGCCGCGCAAATCGGTGCGCTGATGGGGATGGCCGCACAAGCCGGCGCACAGGTGAGCTATGTCAAACCGCACGGCGCGCTTGCCAACCTCGCGGCGCGAGACCGCGCTGTGGCTGACGCCATCGTCGCCGCCGTGCAACGGATCGACCCGACTTTGGCTATGCTTGCCATTTCGGGCACCCAAGGCGAGCACGCAGCCCGCGACGCCAACGCCCCCGTCTTTTCAGAGATTTTCGCAGACCGGGGGTATTTATCCTCGGGTCAATTGGTCCCGCGCGATCAAGACGGCGCAATGATCCATGACCCCGCTGAGGCCGCGGAGCGGCTCATCTCCTTCCTTGAAACCGGCCTGATGCCGGTCATTGATGGTGATCCGATCAAGCTCGACGCACATTCCATCTGCGTCCATGGCGATAGCACTGGCGCCGTCGATATGGCCCGCGAAATCCATCAGCGCCTTACGGCCCACGGCGTCGAAATCCGCGCGTTTTCACCTGTATGAGCGACAGAATGCAGCCCCAGTTCAAAGCCATCGCTGATCACGCGCTTTTGGTGACCTTTGCAGACGAAATAAGTGAGGCGGCACACGCGGCAGTCATCGCGCTTGACCACGCGATTGCGAACAACCCGCCTGAGGGAATGATCGAAACGGTACCTGCGCTTGTAAATCTGTTAGTGTCTTTTGACCCCATCCTCACCGACCACATAGCGATCGAAACGCACGTCCGCGACTGCATCACAGGGCTCAACATCCGGGACATCACGGGCGTACAAAGGGTCGTTAAGGTCTGTTATGAGGCCCCCTTTTCACCGGATCTAGAGGCCGTTTCCACAGCCACGGGGCTGTCGCGCGACGCGGTAATCAACGCACATTTGGCTGGTGACTGTCATGTCTTGATGTACGGATTTGCACCCGGCTACGCCTACCTTTCGGGTGTCACTCCCGAAATCCAAGTGCCCCGCAAACTTGCGCCGGTACGCGATGTCCCCGCTGGCAGTGTGATCATCGCGGGGCCGCAGTGTCTTGTGACGACGCTGATGATGCCGACGGGCTGGTCAATCATCGGGCGTTCGCCCACGCCGATCCTGACCAACGACCCAAAGCATCCGTTCCTGTTCAACGTCGGGGATCGCGTCGCGTTTGAGCGTATCGACACCGCAACATTCGACCGCCTCACCGGGGAGGCGGCCAATGCCTAACGCCACCCTTTCCGTCGCCTTCGCCGGACCCTTGATCACAGTTCAGGATGCAGGCCGCCCGGGCAACATGCGTTTTGGGGTGTCCGCCTCTGGACCGATGGATCGCTTGGCGTTTGACGCCGCAAACGCGGCCCTTGGCAACGCCGCTGGCCAAAGTGCGATTGAGGTCTCACTCGGCGGGGTAATTTTGCAGTGTCGCGAAGGCGACGTGACCGTCGCCATTACGGGCGGAGATTTCGTCGTGGCCCACGACGGGTCCGAGACCCGATCATGGACCGTTCTGACCCTAGGCAAAGGGGAACGACTGGCCGTACGCGCGGGCAGAGCCGGAAGCTGGGCCTACATCGCGTTCGCCGGCACGCTAGAAGCGACGGAATGGCTGGGCAGCCGCGCCACGCACTCGACCTCTGGCTTTGGAGGCGGCGCAGTGCACACGGGACAGTCCCTGATTGTGTCCGATGCAACCACCCGAGAGGACCGATTGGGCGATATTGAGCCTCCTGATTTTCTAGCCACAGGTCCTATCCGCGTCGTGACCGGCCCCCAAGATCAGCACTTCGCGGATGACACCGTCGCACAGTTATTATCAAGCACGTTCAAGATTACAGATGCCTATGATCGGATGGGTATGCGGCTGAACGGCCCCAGCTTGCAGCTAAACGGTGCGCTGTCCATTCCATCGGAGCCCATTGTGCGTGGCTCGGTGCAGGTGTCCGGCGACGGTGTGCCAACGGTCCTATTGGCAGACCATCAGACAACGGGCGGCTATCCCAAAATCGCGACTGTTATTTCATCAGATATCGGTCGATTGGTCCAATCACGCGCTGGTGACACGGTTCACTTTGCGGCCATATCAAGCCAGCAAGCGATCACAGAGGCCCGTGCATTCGCCGGACGCACAGCCGACTATCTAACACATATCGCGGTCCCTCGCGGGACGCTCGAACAGCGGCTTATGCGTGAAAACCTGATCCACGGTTGCATCTACGATTAGCTAGGCAGCTCAAAGATACTCTCGTAGCATCTGATGAAATGGCAGGAGGTGTTTTACCTCCGCCACGGCGGCCTTCACCAATCCATCGGGATGATCGGCGCGCACATTACGCTGGACGATCAATCCCTTACGACGCAACAAATCGCCATGTGTGTGGTCGGGATCAAACGGCTTGGGCACACGCTTCAACGGCTCCGGCCCATAGTCCACAACATCGCCGCCGGTGGCATCAATAATATCCGTTAGATCATCGCCCACCCGGTCAACCATCTGCCGATACCGCAATAGTCCCTCTTTTTGCAGGCCCAGAACCCCAGTGGCCAAATACACCGCATCATGGTCGATCCCAAAGAAATACCAAGGCCGCGCCTCATCCGCGCCTGCGTCTGACCAGATCATGTGCAGCCACGGATTGAACGGCGATTTATCTTTGGCAAATCGCACATCGCGATAGATGCGGTACACCTTGGGCGTCACGGGAACGCGCGCAATGCGACTGATTTCTTCTGCCATGATCTCAGAAAACAAAACGCCCGGCGCGCGGATATCATCGTTGTAGAACGCTTTGCGCTCATTGAACCACTCACGCGTGTTGTTCGCCTTAAGTTCAGTGAAGAACTGCTGTGCGCGGGGGATAAGCGCGTTGAACCCGTCTGACATGATTATCACCCGTCCATTGCATAAGAGGCGTCAAAAAATGCACGTTCGCAGCGCACCGCCGCTTGGAATACCTCGGTGGCTTTATCTTGTTGTGCCGCGGTCAGATTGGGCCAAAGCGTATCAAGCTGAGTGCGCAAGTAGGCCACGACCCCCTCAAAACCTGCACCACAATGCAAATCAATCCACTCCGAAAACCAAAAGGGAAGTTTTGGATCATACACCTCGTATTGCTCCGCCCAACTCAGATAAGTCCACTCTGCAACAACAAGCACCGAAAGCATCTGTTCGTATTGTCCAGAATGTCTGACTTGCTCCATCAAATCTTGAAAAGCTTTTGTAGACGGGGCTGGGGGAACGGCTTGCTGTGCTGTGGAAACGTCCAGCGCCTCAAAGGAGCGCAGAAAATAGGTATTCTCAGTGCTCGTGACCATAGCAAGAAACGCAGCACCCGGGCGGCCATCTTCAATTGTAGGGGCATGAGCAATTGCGGTGGCAAGTAGACGCACGAACTGGTCAATAAACTTATGATCTTGGACCAAATACCAACGCATCTTGTCCAAAGGTAGCGTCCCTTCGGCCAACTCTTTGCAAAATGCATGGTTAATCGCAGCGTCCCAGTCCGCCTGGACGGTTTGCACAAGGTGTTCAGTCGGGCGCATATCAAAACCTTTCGGATTAGCTTTGAGTATTTCTAGGCATAGCCATCCGAAATGCACAGTCTCCACAAACCAGTGGCCAAAAAAGAACCCGGACCAAAAGATCCGGGCCAAGTCCAACAGGGAGGTGCATCTGAGCGCCAGCAGATGCCACTGGTCACGATAAGCAATACGCCTTGATGTCGGGCGAAACTTTGACCGAGATCAAGTTTCTTAATGACATTAGTGCGACATACTTACCGGTTCGCATTAACTCATAAGACGATATCCACCGGACTCTGTCACCAAAATACGGGCCTGACCGGGATCGGGCTCAATTTTTTGACGCAGACGGTAGATATGTGTCTCAAGCGTGTGGGTCGTCACGCCTGCATTATACCCCCACACCTCGTGCAACAGGACATCGCGCGCGACGACCCCGTCATTGGCGCGGTACAGGAATTTTAGGATGTTGGTTTCCTTTTCCGTCAGGCGAATTTTCTTTTCGTCCTCGGTGATGAGCATCTTCATCGCAGGCTTGAAGGTATATGGCCCAAGGGTGAAAATCGCGTCCTCTGACTGCTCATGGGTGCGCAGTTGCGCCCGAATACGCGCCAAAAGAACAGGGAATTTAAAGGGCTTAGGGATGTAATCATTCGCGCCTGCGTCAAGGCCAAGGATCGTATCTGCATCCGTGTTATGCCCGGTCAGCATCACGATGGGACATTTCACACCTTGCTTGCGCATCAGGCGGCACAGCTCCCGACCGTCGGTGTCGGGCAGGCCAACATCAAGAACGATCAGATCGTACAACTGCTCTTTGGCGCGGACCATGCCGCTGGCACCCGAATCCGCCTCAAACACATCAAAGTCTTCGGTCAGC
Organism: Thalassobacter sp.; assembly: GCF_982993085.1. Taxonomy (NCBI): domain Bacteria; kingdom Pseudomonadati; phylum Pseudomonadota; class Alphaproteobacteria; order Rhodobacterales; family Roseobacteraceae; genus Thalassobacter; species Thalassobacter sp. Next base: position 7,991 of record NZ_CEZFMW010000022.1, read on the forward strand.
ACCAATTGTTCGGCCAATGCGTCGCGCAGATCGTCATCGTCATCGACCAGCAAAATTTTCTTTAGGTTAGCCATCTCATGTCTCCAATTGTTAACCAAAGAATTGCCGCTCAGCGCGACACAAACAAGAGACTTCGCGTTCTTCTCACGCGTCGTTCACAAGGACGTGTCGCCAAAGGGGGTTTTGTTTCATATCATGAGGAACGGCCTTGTCCGTCCACCCCGATTGTTACAGAGATCACCTATGATTTTGCTGCCCACCCCTGCTGAACTGGTCGCCCGCGCACGCGCGGACCTGCGTCTTGGGTTGCCTGTAGTGATCTCTGATGGCACCTCGCGGATCGTTCTCGCCAGTGTTGAAACTGTGTCGAGTGCGCGATTGACCGAAATGCGCGGTCTGGGTGAGTTGATTTTGTGCCTCAGCGGGCGGCGTGCCCAAACATTAAAAGCGCGCGCCTATGACGGTGATGTTGCGCGGATCATCGTGCCAAGCGAGGCGGACTTGGCGTGGATGCAAGCAGTCGCGGACCCTGCCGATGATCTGCGCACCCCGATGAAGGGGCCATTCAAAACACTCCGCACTGAGGGTGCTGCCGTGTGGCAGGCGGCGGTTGGTCTGGCAAAGACGGCGCATTTGTTGCCTGCCGTTGTGGGCGTTGACCTCAATACACCGCTCGACGGGCTCACTGTCCTAACGCTTAGTTCCGTGCAGCAGGCACTAGTTGAAGCCTCAACCCTTGGCCAAGTCGTCGGAGCAAAGCTGCCCATGAGCGCGGGCCGTGGCCGGCTTGAGATTTTCCGTCCTACCGATGGCGGCGAAGAACATTATGCCGTGCAAGTTGGCCTGCCTGATCGTGCAGCCCCGGTCTTGGTTCGCCTACACTCTGCCTGTTTTACGGGTGATGTGCTGGGCAGCCTCAAGTGTGATTGCGGCCCACAATTGCGCGGCGCGCTTGGTCAAATGGGGTCTGAGGGTGCTGGCGTTTTGCTTTACCTTAACCAAGAGGGCCGCGGCATCGGTCTGGCCAACAAAATGCGCGCCTATGATCTACAGGATCAGGGGTTTGACACAGTTGAAGCCAACCATCGCCTCGGGTTCGAAGATGATGAGCGGGATTTCCGCTTGGGCGCAGGCATCCTGCGAGAGATGGGCATTACCTCCGTCCGATTGATGACGAACAATCCCGCCAAAATCGCGATGATGCAGGCCCAAGGCATCGAAGTCGTTGAAAGGGTGCCCTTACAAGTTGGCAAAACGCCAGAAAACGCAAACTACCTCGCTGTAAAGGCCGCCAAATCCGGGCATTTGCTGTGACACCCCTGGATATGGTCGTGGGGCCAACGGGCCTTCGATTTGCGGGGCAGCACTTTCCCTGCGTCATCGGGCGCGGGGGCATCACCGACAACAAACGCGAGGGCGATGGTGCAACACCGCGTGGGACCCACAGGATCGTTGGACTGCTATACCGGCCCGACCGAATGATGCGGCCGACGGATTGGGCGGTACCAATTGGCCCGTGTGATTTGTGGTCTGACGACCCAACCCATGAAGATTATAACCTCATGGTCCGCGCGCCCTACCCCCATAGTCACGAAAACCTGCGCCGCGCTGACCCGCTCTATGATCTTGTTCTGATCACGGACTGGAATTGGCCACGAGCAGAGCGGGGCAAGGGATCGGCGATCTTTATTCACCGGTGGCGGCGCCCCGGATACCCGACCGAAGGCTGCGTCGGACTGCGACCCGATCACCTTACATGGATAGCCCCGCGTATTCGTTTCGCCACACGGCTGATCGTACAGTAAGTAGCCGTTCTAAGCGGTTCCCGCCCGCGCGCCAAAAATCGCAGAACCAACGCGTACATGCGTGGCCCCCAGCGCGATCGCTTGCTCAAAATCACTGGACATGCCCATCGAGAGACCCTCAAGCCCATTGCGTGCGGCCAATTTCGCCAATAACGCAAAGTGCATCGACGGATGCTCATCTACCGGCGGGATACACATCAACCCCAGCACCGGCAGCTCCAGCGCACGGGCCTCGGCCACGAATGCATCAGCCTCCGAAGGCAAAACACCGGCCTTTTGCGGTTCTTCCCCGGTGTTCACCTGCAAAAACACACCCGGGCATCGACCCAATTCCTGCGCCATAGAGGCGATACGTCGGGCGATTTTGGGGCGGTCCACGGAATGGATAACGTCAAACAACTCCATCGCGGGGCGGGCTTTGTTGGTTTGCAGCGGGCCAAGCAGGTGCAGTTCCACCCCGTCATAAGCTTCCCGCCACGCGGGCCATTTATCTTGCGCTTCTTGCACGCGGTTTTCACCGAAAACCCTGTGACCTTCTTGCAAGACGGCTTCCACTCGCTCAGCCGGCTGGACCTTTGATACGGCAATAAGCGTGGTCTGGCCCACACGGCCTGCGTCCTGCTCTGCCTTTGCGATACGCTCGTTAATTTCACTCAGTCCCATGGCACATCCAACGCTTCTAGGGTTTCGATCATCGGGGCGAGGTGATCGGCATACGCACGCCATCCCCCGATGGATTTAGGGCTAATCGGCTGCCGGACCTGTTCAATCGACAGAGTCGCAACCGATCGCGTGTTACGCTCGGGGTGTAAACACGCCTCCTCCATCGGCAGATCACAAGCAGCCAACAGTTTTGGAATTTCACACGCAGGATCGCGCACCAGCGCCTCATAAGACACTTCGATGAACATATCAGGGTCCTGCGCGCGCCAATAAGCGACCATTTCGGTCATTGCTTTGATCTGGCGCGCGATATCACGCAGGTCATTCGCATAGCGATGCGTACCAACCTTGAAGTGGTTGCGCCAGATGGACCAACCGATGTCGCGCGGGTCGCGGCGCACATAGATCATCTTGGCGTTCGGGATCAAATCCCTAAGGATGCCTGCCGCCAGATATGTGGTAATCGACTTATCCGTATAAGTGCCGGTGGCCTTATGGATTTGCGCCATCCCGTCCACGTAGCGCTGCCCGATGAGGGAATAGTCTTCGGGGCTTAGGCTGGACATTCGGCGGAACTGCACCCCCTTTTGCAGCACCGAAAACGCTGCACGAACCGGCAGGCCTGTTTCACCAGTGCCTTGGACCGTGCTGTGGCTGGCAAGGATTTGCTCAACCAACGTTGTACCGGATCGGGGCATCCCGGTTATGAACAGTGGCGTGACGTTGGCTTGGCGCGTGGGCGTGGGCCAAGGCCGGGCATCGAAGGCTGACCTAAGGAACGCCATTTCACGATAGCGGTCGGCAAAAGTGCTAGGAGCCGCACGCTTTTGCTCCGCGTTGCCCTCTGACAGATAGGGCAGACCATCGGCCCCAAGGGCCGCAAACAAAGCGTAACCGGCTTCGATCTTTTGATCCGCAGATAGACGCCCTTCGTCCCACGCGGTGCGAACTCGAATGACATCGGGGTCGGTTGGGGTGAGTTTGGCACTGATGCTCAGCAGCCGCAAAAGCGAACCGCTTTCACTCTCCAACTTTAGCGCACGGCGCAAAATCGGCTCTGCCTCATCGCGACGGCCCAGTGTTTGTAGGTAATGCGCTTTATCAGCGAGCGGTTTGACATGGCGCGGTGCAATCGCGGCGATCCGGTCAAATGTGGCAAGCGCGCGAGTGCTATCACCGGTAGCTTGATAGGCGCGAGCCAACAGATCCAAAATCAAAGGTGTTTTGGTGCGGCTGGCCAAACGTTTGGCCTGTTTCAATGCGGGTTCAAATGCACCAGTCGCCAGTAGCTTATTAATCTTTTCAAAATCGGTCATGCAATCTTCCCTAAAAGGCCACTGCACAAAAGAAAAGAGCGGGCCAAAGCCCGCTCTTCCCTAACCAAATAATCCAGATGGATTAGAAGGACATTGCTACACCCAGCGACCAACGGCCGTTGTCAGCACCAGCAGCGTTTGTGCCGTCGCCGTAACCGAAGTGTACGCCAGCGCCGCCACCCAGGTCATATTTTGCAGCAACACCGAAGCCGTCTGCTTTGCCTGTGCCGGCTACGTCGTCTTCTGCGTAGTTAGCGTGCAAGGACAGAGCACCAGCAGAGTAGCCGAGGCCCAGTTGCATCAGGTCACGGTCGTTGCCCGATGCGTCTTCGCCCGAAGCGACCATAACACCAGCATTAACTGCGCCGAATGCGTAACCGAGGGACACACCGGTCAGCTCAGCATTTGCTGCGCCTGCTGTTGCTGCTGTGCCTTCTTGGTGTGCGATACCGAAGGAAACGCCTGCAACGTTGCCTTTGAAGCCGACTGCGTAGCCGTTTTCTGCGTCTGCAACACCCTGCTCAACGGACACTGCAAATGCGTAGTCGCCGAAGGAGTAGTCGTAACGTGCGATCATGCTGTCGCCGTTACCGTCGAGGTACGAGCCAGCGTAGCCGGAGTAGGAAGTTTCGCCGTCAGCGATGGAACCTGGGTTGCCGACGTTGCCGCCTTCGGTCAGGGCCCAGTCCATTGCACCGTCGGTGTCACCGAATGTCAGTGTGCCGAATGCGCCGGAAACGAAGATTGTGTAGTCAGCGTTTGCGTCGTCGGTCAGGTCGCCCAAGCCGTTTGTCGCTGTCTCGGTTGCATCGTCCAGATCGATGGTTGCGCCGAATGCGAGGCCGCCGTCTGTTTCGCCTGTCATGGAGAAACGTACGTCTACGGACGAGAAGAAGCCCAGCTCGTCGGAACCGTTGTGGTCCAGATCAGCGATACCCAGCTCAGCGGAACCGGAAACTGCGACGTCAGCAGCGGCTGCGCCAGCGAATGCGACGATTGCGGTCGTTGCAAAGAGAACTTTTTTCATAGTTTTCCCTCGTGTGTTTTTCAAATTAGCCCCACCACGGGGAATCCGTACTGGGTATGCCTCTCTCTCACGCTTTCGTCATAGCTTTGCAAGCAAGGCGAAAAGACTGCTGATTTTTCGCCACCGGAATGGTGCAGACATGCCACAGTCTGTTTTCAGGCCCGGCACACATGTCGGCGGACGCGCTGTGCATAAGTGTACGAATGTATAAAGGGCGCGGGGTCTTGCCGGTGCAACGCCGCTCGGATAGACCAGCGTAGATAGATATAGACGCAGGGGCGAGACGCATGACGCTGGGGATTACGGCCAAGACAATCGGAACGGTGGCCCTGCTCGCCACATTGGGCGCCTGTGGGGGCGGCGATGGAACCGGCCTATTCGGCCAGACCCGCGATGAGCGGATCGCCAACCAAACAAACCCCGCCCAAGAGTTAGAGGCTGAGCGCCTGGCACGCGGGTCAGTGTTCGACCTCTTTTCCAACGCAGATGATCCCAATGTCACTGTCGAGGTGAACCGATACTTGTGGAACGCCACACTGGATGTACTGAGCTTTATGCCCATTGAGGCGGCTGATCCGTTCTCTGGCGTGATCCAGTTTGGCTATGGCACGCCCCCGGGCAGTGGCCGCGCGTATCAGGCGACCGTGTATGTGACGGACCCTGCGTTGGATGCCCGGTCGCTCAACCTTGCGCTGCGGACACGGTCAGGTGCCGTTGATGCCGATGTACAGCGCCAGATCGAAGATGCGATCATGACCCGCGCCCGCCAACTGCGGATTGCCGACGGCGACCTATAGAAATTCTGCGCCCAGCGCTTTATGCGTCCCGTGAGCACGCCACATCAGGGCGGCCCGCGTTTAAGAAGGATATCCCATGAGCCGGTATGAAACCTCCGAAGTTGAGCCAAAGTGGCAAGAGAAATGGGATGCCGCACAGGTTTTTGAGGCCAAGGTCGATCCGAGCCGCCCCAAATATTATGTGCTAGAGATGTTCCCGTACCCATCCGGGCGGATCCACATCGGGCACGTGCGCAACTACACCATGGGCGACGTAATCGCGCGATATAAGATGTCGTGCGGGTTTAGCGTACTGCACCCGATGGGCTGGGACGCGTTCGGGATGCCCGCTGAAAACGCCGCGATGGCATCGGGCGGTCACCCCAAGGACTGGACCTATGCCAACATCGACGTGATGCGCGGCCAGATGAAGCCTTTGGGCCTGAGCATCGACTGGACGCGTGAATTCGCGACTTGTGATCTGGAGTATTACGGCCAGCAACAGGCGCTGTTTCTGGACATGCTCGACGCGGGACTTGTGTACCGCAAAAAGGCCGTCGTGAACTGGGACCCAGTAGACATGACGGTACTGGCCAACGAACAGGTCGAGGACGGCAAGGGCTGGCGGTCCGGCGCCGAGGTAGAGCGTAAAGAACTCACCCAGTGGTTCTTTGCCATTTCGTCTATGGCGGACGAACTACTGGAGGCAATCGGCGATCTGGATGATTGGCCGCCCAAGGTTAAGCTGATGCAGGAAAACTGGATCGGCAAATCCCGCGGCCTGCAATTTGCATTTGAGCGCGTGGACGGGGGCGATCCGATTGAGGTGTATACCACACGCCCCGACACGCTGAACGGCGCGTCGTTTGTCGGCATTTCTCCGGGCCACCCCATTGCCAAGGCCATGGCCGAGGACAACCCCGAGGTCGCCGCGTTCATCAAGGAAGCCAGCAAGGGCGGCACCACCGCCGAGGCCGTCGAAAAGGCCGAAAAGCTGGGCTATGACACCGGCCTGCGCGTCAAACATCCGCTGACGGGCGCAGAACTACCCGTATGGATCGCGAACTTTATCCTGATGGACTACGGCACTGGTGCGATTTTCGCCTGCCCAGCCCATGACCAACGTGACCTCGACTTCTGCCGCAAATACGACTTGCCGGTGATCGACACGTTCTATGCCTTGGATGACGACACCCCTGTAGCGGCGGAGGCCTTTGTTCCGCCAAAAACCGACAAGGTGAAATGGGTCAACCATTTCGCGGGTCTGGATATTGCAACTGGCGAAGAGGCGATTGAAGCCACCATCGACTTGGCAGAGGCAAACGGTTGGGGCAAGGCCCACACGCAGTTCCGTCTGCGCGACTGGGGTCTAAGCCGCCAGCGCTATTGGGGCTGCCCCATCCCGGTTGTGCATTGCCCCAAATGTGGTGTGGTGCCCGAAAAGAAAGAGAACCTGCCCATCGCCCTGCCTGATGATGTCAGCTTTGACGTGCCGGGCAACCCGCTGGACCGTCACCCAACGTGGCGCAATGCGACCTGCCCCACATGTGGTGGCGAAGCACAGCGTGAAACTGACACGATGGATACATTTGTCGATTCATCGTGGTACTATGCCCGCTTTACAGCCCCACGTGCGACCACGCCGACGGATATGTCCGAGGTCGACTATTGGATGAACGTGGACCAGTACATCGGCGGGATTGAGCACGCGATTTTGCATCTGCTGTATTCGCGTTTCTTCGCGCGGGCGATGCAGGTCACTGGCCACCTGCCGCAAAGCGCGAAGGAGCCGTTCAACGCTCTGTTCACCCAAGGCATGGTCACCCACGCGATCTTTAAGACAACCGGTGCGGACGGCCGGCCAAAATACCACTACCCGGAGGAAGTCGATCTGCGCGACGGCAAAGGGTTTCTTGAGGACGGCACCGAAGTGGACATCATCCCCTCTGCCAAAATGTCCAAATCCAAGAACAACGTCGTCGACCCACAGGCAATCATCGCACAATACGGGGCAGATACCGCGCGTTGGTTCGTACTCAGCGACTCGCCCCCCGAACGGGATGTCGAGTGGACCGCATCCGGTGCAGAAGCCTCATACAAACACCTGCAACGCGTCTGGCGCATCGCGTCGGACGTGGCGCGCGCCGATCGTGCGGCCAACGATGCAGATGCCGAATTGTTGCGCGCCATGCACAAGACCATCCAAGAGGTCACTCAGGCCATCGATGGCTTCGCGTTCAACGCGGCGGTGGCGAAGCTCTATGGGTTTACCAACACGCTCAACAAATCCGACGCTAGCGGCGACGCTCGACGCGTAGCGTGCAAAGCACTGGCACAACTGATGTCGCCCATGACACCGCACTTGGCCGAAGAAATTTGGTCGCTGCTCGGTGGCGAAGGATTTGTCCTGAATGCGGAATGGCCCAAAGCCGATCCTGCGATGTTGGTCGAAGACACAATCACTCTGCCCATCCAGATCAACGGCAAACGCCGCTCTGAGCTAAAGATCGCCAAGGACCTGCCCAAGGATGAGGTTGAAAAACTGGCGCTCGCGGATGAAGCTGTGGTCAAGGCTTTGGACGGCGGCACGCCCAAAAAGCTGATCGTGGTACCGGGGCGGATCGTGAATGTGGTCATCTAGGCGAAACGTACTTTTGGGTGCCGCAGCTCTTGCTGGCTGCGGCTTTACCCCAGTGTATGGCCCCGAGGGCGGCGCCGTCGGCCTTCGCGGCGCCATCCGTATGGATGCGCCCGACACACGCGATAGCTTTGATTTCGTGGCCCAAATGGAACAACGGCTAGGTCGCTCCAACACGCCACGCTACGATCTGTCTTATGCGATCACGACACGCGAAAGCGGACTGGCCATCACCGGCTCTAACTCTGTGACCCGCTTCAATGTCCAAGGCACCCTCACCTATGCTGTCCGCTCCACAGGTACGGACAACCCGGTCACAAAGGGCGTTATTACCGGCTTCGCATCTTATTCAGCCAGCGGATCGACCATTTCAACGCTCGCCTCAAAGCGGGACGCAAGTGCGCGCTTGATGGTCATCCTTGCCGACAAGCTCGTGGCACAACTGCTCTTGGACCCTGCTCTCACATGAAGCTCGCAGGCGCACAAGCCACACGGTTTTTCGCCAAGCCAGAGGCCGGGATTGCAGGCCTATTGATCTATGGTGCCGACGCGATGCGCGTGGCCTTGCGCCGCCAAGAGGTCATCACCGCACTTGTAGGTCCTGAGGGAGAGGCCGAGATGCGGCTCACCCGGATGCCTGCCACCGATCTGCGCAAAGACCCCGCAGCAGCCCTTGATGGCCTCAAGGCGCACGGTTTTTTTCCGGGCCCTCGCGTTGTGTTCATTGAGGACGCAACCGAAGCCTTGGCCGGCCCGATCACCGACGCACTGGCCGAGTGGCAAGACGGCGACGCGTCATTGATCGTGACCTGCGGCTCGCTCCGCGCGACCTCAAAGCTGCGCAAAGCGTTTGAGGCCCATCGACGCGCCTATGCCGTGGGCCTTTATGATGATCCCCCCACGCGTGAGGAAATCGAAGCCGCGTTGCGTGCTGCGGGACTAGAGCAAATCAGCAATGAGGCGCACCGTGATCTTGATACACTTTCGCGCGCGCTAGACCCCGGTGACTTTCGCCAAACTGTTGAGAAACTCGGCCTATACAAGCGCGGCGATGCCACCCCAGTGACCCCACTAGACGTCGCAAACTGCGCGCCCGTGACGATTGAGGCCGCCCTTGATGACGTGATCCACGCAAGTGCAGAAGGCCGCGGGAATGAAATTGGCCCCCTGATCCAAAAGCTCGGCGGCCAAGGCGTACAGGCAGTAGCGTTATGCATCGGGGCCACCAGACATTTTCGCACGTTGTACGCAGCCGCCTGTGATCCCGGCGGCGCAGCCCAAGGACTGAGCCGCGCAAAACCGCCCGTATTTGGCCCACGTCGGGATCGAATGGCCCGGCAAGCCCAGCAGTGGGGCGTGCACAAACTCCAAGACGCCCTTAGGGAGCTGACCACCGCAGACCTAACCCTGCGCTCGTCCTCAATGGCGCCACAAATGGCGGTGATGGAACGCACGCTGCTGCGCCTTGCGGTTTACGCCAACCGATAGTTTGCTGCGTGCTGGCCGGCCCAAAGACCCGTCGCAAAACATGCCGTCAATAGGTAACCGCCCGTCGGGGCCTCCCAATCCAGCATTTCACCGCATGCAAAAGTGCCCGGCCTTTCCCGAAGCATAAGTTGATCATCCAACGCATCTCGCAGCACCCCGCCAGCCGTTGAAATCGCCTCATCAATAGGGCGCGGCGGGCCCAGCGGAATAGGTAAGGCTTTGATGGCGGACGCCAGATCATCCGGAAAAGGTCGAGCAAACTCATTCAACAGCGCGATTTGCACAGGCGTCAGGCCCAGCGCTTTGCGCAAATGGGTCGAAACACTGGCCTTCCCTCTCGGTCGCGCCAAACGCCCGGCCACTTCATCGCGTGAAAGATCAGGTTTCAGGTCCAGCGCCAGCCCCGCGCCGTCACGCAGCGCACGTGAAATGGCATATAGGCCTCCGCCCTCTAACCCGCGAGCCGAAACAATAATCTCACCTCGGTGCACCTGGCCCGCAACGCGCAGGCCGCAATTCTTAACCGGGGTACCGAAGTGACGCGCCATATGGTCGGACCAATCCACGCAGAACCCCATGTTAGCGGGACGAAACGGGGCAATTGGCGCCAACCAATCCGCCCATGCCCCATCAGACCCAAGCCGCGCCCATGATGCCCCGCCACACGCCAAAACCGTCACCTCAGGGCGCGCAGCCACCGCCCCCTCGGGTGTTTCAAAACAAACGGATGAACCATCCCATCCTGTCCAACGCCAATTGCGCCGCAACACGACGCCTAACTCATCCAAACGCGCCAACCACGCCCGCAACAGCGGCGACGCTTTCATCGCAGTGGGAAACACCCGCCCCGTTGATCCCGTAAACACCTCTTGACCCAAACCGCGCGCCCAATCTTGCACCTGATCAGGACCAAATCCGGCGAGCATAGGCGCCAACCAATCCTCCGCTTCGGCATAGGCCGCCCGGAATTCCGCCTCGACCTTGGTCAAATTCAAGCCAGATTTGCCCGCCATCAAAAATTTACGCGCTGGCGACGGCTTGGCCTCGGCCACAATCACTCTGCGTCCGGCCCGCGCCAACGCCTCCGCTGCCATCAACCCGGCAGGTCCCGCGCCAATCACCAACGCATCCGTGCTCTTGTCCAAATCCAACATAACCCCACCATTAGGCCCGACATACGACCGGAGCCAGCCCAATGTCCGAACCACATCCCATCTGCGCGCTCTGCGAACGCCCAGTCCCGCCGGACGCGCCACAAAGTTGGCACCACCTTGTGCCGAAACTCCGGGGCGGCAAAGGCGGCCCAACAGTCCTCGTCCACCAAATCTGCCATAACGAAATTCACGCCAGCGCGTCCGAGGCCGAATTGGCCCGCCTCTCGAACACTCCCGAAACCCTGCGCACCCATCCTCGATTGGCTAAGTTTATTGCATGGATTCGCAAAAGACCGGCAGACTTTCACTCAAAAACACCAAGCGGCCGTCGCGAAAAAAAAAATCGCTAAGCCCCCTCTTTGGTTCTTAAATATCCTGGGGGAGGCGGCCTTGGCCGACGGGGGCAAAGCCCCCTATTCGTAAGCGGACACCAAATCCAACGCTTTCCGGAATACAGTTGGCAGATCGTCCCGGACGACAGGCTGATACTCCACCCCATCAGCAGATTGCTGCACCGTCTGCACGCGCAGCACCAAATGAAAATGCGTGAATGTGTGACGCACCTCGCCAACCTCTCGCCAATCGGCGGCAAAGGGTGCAGCCGGCGCAGGATCATCCGTCCAATCAGACCCCGGGAACCCTATCATCCCCCCCAGCAATCCCTTGTCGGGGCGTTTTTCCACCAACCAATGGTCTCCTTGCCGTGCAAGGTAGATATAGCCATGACGCGTCGGCTTCGTCTTTTTAGGCAGCTTTCTAGGCAACTCAACCTGCACCCCCTCAGCCCGTGCACGACAGGCCGAGGACCATGGACAAATTCCACAGGCTGGGTTCCGTGGCGTACAGATCGTCGCCCCCAAATCCATAATCGCCTGCGCATAGTCGCCGGGCCGTTCCTGCGGGGTGAGTGCCTCTGCGAGCTCGGTAATCTCTTGCTTGGCCTTTGGCAGGGGCGTTTCAATCAAACGCAGACGCGCGATTACTCGCTCCACGTTTCCATCGACAACCGTCGCCGGAGCGTCAAACGCGATTGAGGCGACCGCCGCCGCCGTATAGGGGCCAACCCCAGGCAGTTTCAGCAGGTCTGTGACCGTATCAGGAAACACACCATCGTAATCCGTGGCCACAACGCGCGCGCATTTCAAGAGGTTCCGGGCGCGAGCGTAATACCCAAGCCCCGCCCACGCCGCCATGACGTCGGCATCCTCGGCCGCCGCCAAATCAGACACGGTTGGCCATTTTGCCATAAACTTGCGCCAATAGTCCCGAACCGCAGCCACCGTGGTTTGCTGCAGCATCACCTCGGACATCCAGATGCCATAAGGGTCGGGCCGCTCTCCAGCTGCACGGGCAGCAGGCCCAACACGCCAGGGCATCACCCGTGCATGGCGATCATACCACCCTAGCAAATCTTCGCTTAATTGCTCACGCATTGGTTATCACAGCCCTTGTTCCCCTCTGCTCACCGTGGTGTAGGATAGAGCGACTCGGGGAGACAACCACATGCAGCCTGCACGGCGCTCCAAAGGATTTCGGCGAACAAGCACACTGGTGGACCAAAAAGTCCGCGCCGTGACCGGACAGCGTGGATTTGCAGAAACCCGCATCCTGACCCATTGGGATGATATCGTTGGCCCAGAGACAGCTGCAATGTGCCGCCCCGTGGATGTAAAATACACCCGTACGCACGTCGGCGCGACTCTCACCCTCCTGACAACCGGGGCGATGGCCCCAATCCTCAAAATGCAAGAGCCCGGCATCCGTGAGCGTGTGAACGCTTGTTACGGCTACAACGCAATTGGCAAAATCCGCATCACACAGACCGCTCCAACCGGCTTTGCCGAAGGTCAGGTTACGTTCCAAGCGCGGCCCAAAACACAAAACCTCTCGCCCCAAGAACAGCGTGCCAACCGAACCAAAGCCGCAGTCCACACCTCGGACGTGCAGGACGAAGGATTGCGCGCAGCCCTTGAACACCTTGGCGCAAACATCATCTCAAAACAAAGCCGGTAGCGCGGCCCCTTAGAAAACCGGAGACCCCCCGATGCTGAACCGTCGTTCGCTAATGATCATGATCCCCGCAGCAGCCGCTGGCGTCGCATACAGCTATTGGCCCCGCGCAGAAGGCACGACTCCCCCAGCGTTTGACCTGCGCGCGAATGCCCAAGAGGGGTCGATCACCATCGAAGATATGACCATTGGCGACCCGAACGCACCAGTCAAAGTGGTCGAGTATGCCTCTTTCACCTGCCCGCATTGCGCGAATTTCCATCGCGATACGTTCAAGGATTTCAAGGCGGAATATATCGATACTGGCAAAGCACATTTCACCCACCGCGAAGTCTTTTTCGATCGTTACGGGCTGTGGGCATCGATGATGGCACGGTGTGGCGGGGCAGACCGGTACTTTGGCTTAATCGATTTGGTGTACTCCACCCAAGGCGACTGGGCGCGTCAAACCCAACCCGCTCTTGTGGCAGATGCGCTCAAGAAAATTGGCCTTCAGGCAGGGATGGACAGCACAACACTAGACGCCTGCATGCAGGACGCCGACATGGCCCAATCACTGGTGGCTTGGTATCAGGGCAATGCGGACCGCGACGGCATTCAATCCACACCGTCATTCCTGATCAACGGCACCATGCATTCCGGCAACATGTCGCTCAGCAAGCTGGGTGAACTTGTGGACGCCGCAAGCTAAAGTAGCGCGCGCAAGTGGGCCTCTAGCGGAGCCCAATCCTCAATCTCTAGCCGAACCGGCAACGTCATCACCCGCCCGCGCAGAGCGGGTGGCAGTCGGACGGCATCCTTTTCCGTTGTGACCGGTTGAGCAGACAGTTTTGCGGCCTTATCGCCCAAACGGGTCAACAACGATTGAGTCAGAGGCTGGTGGTCCGACAAAGCTTCGGTCCCGCGCAGATCCGCACCAAGGGCCTTTAACGTGCGAAAGAATTTCTCCGGCTGGCCGATGCCCGCAAAGGCAAAGACCGGCACGCCCTGCCAGCTCATGCCCGTGGGCAAAGGCGCAAGCGTGCCACGCAGCTGTAGTGGGCCGGGAATATCTACATGATCTTCCGGCGCGCCAATGCTGAGCGTGAAGTCAGCCCGCGCGAGGCCCGTGGCGATGGGTTCACGCAAAGGACCCGCAGGAATGACCTTGCCGTTGCCAAAACCCTGACGAGCATCGACCACGACAATGCTTAGGTCTTTTTCCAAGGCTGGGTTCTGAAAGCCATCGTCTAGCAGGATAATCTGCGCACCGGCCGCCACAGCCGCCTTGGCGCCAGCGGCGCGGTCCTTAGCCACCCAAACGGGACCAAAGGCCGCCATTAATAGCGGCTCATCCCCGACCACTTCGGCGCGATGTTTGCGCACATCGACCGGCACCGGTCCCTCAGCCGACCCACCATACCCCCTTGAAACGACATGCACCGCCACACCCCACTCCGTGAGGCGCTGCATCAGTGCGATCACTGTCGGCGTTTTGCCTGTACCACCTGCGTTTAGGTTTCCAACGCACACGACAGGCACGGGCAATCGCAGGGGTGTACCCTTGGCCAATCGCCGCGCGGTCGCTGCCGCATAGATGGCACCAAGTGGAGATAACAACGCGGACCATAGCCCTGGGGGGCGCGTCCAAAAACCCGGCGCACGCATCAACGTTTCGCCTTTTCTATCATCCCCAGAAGGGCATTCACCGTTTCATCGACGACCTCGGCGCCGTCGGACACGACTTCCCACGCAGCATGAGCAAGGCGCGCGGCTTCCTCCGGGGAAAGGGCTGCATCCACTTGCTGACCCAGATCCTCAGCTGAAGACACAAGCCGCATCGCATTGCCATCTGCCAGCCGACCAAAGATTTCGCGAAAGTTACCTGTATGCGGGCCTGTCAGGATCGCAGAACCCAACCCCGCCGGCTCAAAAGGATTATGCCCGCCGATTGGGACCAACGATCCCCCCAAAAATGTCACGGGGCAAACCCGAAACCACAGGCCCATTTCACCCAAAGTATCGGCCAGATAAATCTGCGTATCCTCAGTTAAGTTCTCTTCGGCAGAGCGCTGTGCAACATTCCAACCGTCGGCGCGTAAATCAGCGGCGATGGCGTCGCCACGTTCCGGATGCCGAGGCGTAAGGATCAACAAAAGCCTCAATGAAGCGCGGCGCGCAAACTTATGCGCTTGCGCCACAAGCGCTTCTTCACCGGGGTGCGTCGAGGCTGCGAGCCAACACGGCCGCCCAGCCAATTGCGCCGCAAAAGCCGCACGATCCACTTCTGCACAGGGCGGGGGGGCAGCACCTTCCTTAAGTGTACCAGTCACGCGAACCGCACTGCCTTTCGCGCCTAAGCGCCGCAGTTTACGGGCGGTTTCCCTATCTTGGGCACGGATTTGGTCAAAGCGTTGCAGCAAGCTGGCCGCCGCACCGGAAAACCATTTCCATTTGGAAAAGCTTTGATCAGACATGCGGGCGTTAACCAACGCCAATGGGATGCCCCGCGCATGCGTGTGATGGATCAGCGATGGCCATAATTCGCTCTCGGTCCAGACCGCAAGGTTTGGACGCCAATGATCCAGAAATCGGCGCACAAACATCGTGGCATCCAAAGGCACGTACTGGTGGATAACCTGCTCGGGCAATTGTTTGGCCATCAATTGCGCCGACGTCACGGTACCGGTCGTCATCAGTATGTTTAGATCTGGATCTTGCTCAACCAGCCCCCGCACCACATCCAGTACCGAAATCGACTCCCCAACTGAGGCGCAATGGATCCAGATCACACGACCCTTTGGACGCGCTATTACGGCAATACCTTTGCGCTCAGAGAGGCGTTCGGCCTCCTCTTTGCCCTCCGCCAGCCGAGCCTTCAGCTTGGCCTCAGCAAAAGGGGCCGCACGTGCGGACCACGCAAGATAAGCGGCCAATGCCAGTGAGCGTGCCATAGGCTTAGGTATCCAGCTCCTCGGTGGGAGAGGCCGCTGCCTCCTCGTCCCGAAGCCTATGAATATGGGCGATAAAGTACCGCATATGCGCGTTATCCACGGTTTTCTGGGCCTCAGATTTCCACGCATCGTAGGCCGAGGCATAGTTCGGATACATCCCAACAATATGAATGGCTTCCACGTCCTTGAAGACATTCTTAGTCGGGTCTACCAGTTCGCCGCCAAAGACGAGATGTAATCGCTGAACCATAGTCGGCTCCTTTCGGGTCACTTTGCGGGCACCATAGGCGTTGACCTTGGCACGTCAAGCAGCGCTCAGGTCGCGGGAACCAATCGCGCCATCAACCCCTGATGCACATTTATGGGCGCGGCAAGCACACCATTGACCTGTGGGTGCGGGTTGTTAAAGCGCAACGGCGTGCCCACTTGGTCGGTCACGGTGGCGCCTGCCTCGCGGGCGATCAAATCACCCGCCGCGATGTCCCATTCCCATGAAGGCCGCAGCGTAATCATCCCATCAAATGCGCCCTCTGCTACCAAAACCATGCGGTAAGCTAACGACGACCGAAAGTGTTGCGTGACGGGAAGTGGACCGCCCCAACGCTCTTCTGCGAACATCTTTTTGTTGCCCAACAACTGCGCCCCATCCAGCGCGGATCGCGATGATGTGCCCAGCGCGGTGCCATTCAACGTCGCGCCCAGCCCACGGGCGGCGGTGAACATCAGGTCCAACATTGGCAAGTACACGACAGCAGCAACAGGCACGCCGTCTTCGACCACCGCCAACGCATGAGAAAACCCGGTTTTGCCATTCATAAACGCGCGGGTGCCATCGATCGGGTCCACAACAAAAACGCGGTTTCGATCTAGTCGTGTCGCGTTGTCGGCTGTTTCTTCTGACAACCAGCCATAGTCGCTGCGCGCGGCGGTTAGTTCCTCTCGCAGCATGGTGTCGACCTCAATGTCGGCTTCGGTCACAGGGCCTTGGCCTGCGCCTTTGTCCCACGCCTCGGGGTCTTTGCGAAAGTGTTTGGCCGCTATCTCTCCCGCGGCCTTTGCGGCATCGCGCAAGAGCGCAAGATCAGGCTCCGGCAATCGTAAGCCCCTCTACCCGCATCGACGGGATCGCGCGGGTCAGATGCATACGCGCGTCATTCGCGGGCGTCATGGTCCGCAGCATATCGCGCAAATTACCGGCCACCGTGCATTCATTCACTGGATAGGTGATTTCACCATTTTCCACCCAAAACCCTGAGGCACCGCGCGAATAATCACCGGTGGTTGCGTTAATCGACGACCCGATCATCGAGGTGATCAAAAGCCCAGTTCCCATTTCAGCCAGTAGTTCGGCCTGAGTTTGGGTGCCTTGTGTCATCCGCAGGTTAGAAACGGAGGGGCTGGGCGGTGCAGACGTCCCGCGCGAGGCATTGCCTGTTGAAGCCAGTCCAAGCTTGCGGCCGGTGGCCAGGTCGAGCACCCACCCTTTCAGGACACCATCGGCCACGATATCGCGGCGCGAAACGGGCAGGCCTTCACCATCAAAGGGCCGCGAGCCGTTGACCCGCGCAAGAGTTGGGTCTTCCCACAGGGTTATGCCGTCGGGCAGAACTGGCGTATCCATGGCATCCCGTAGAAATGACGCCCCCCGCACTACGGAACTACCGTTAATCGCCCCCATCAGGTGACCAATCAGGCTGTTGGCGACGCGTTCATCGTATAGCACCGGATAGGCGCCGGTTGGCGGTTTGCGCGCGCCAGCACGCTGCAATGTCCGCTCGGCTGCCATGCGCCCAATCAGTTCGGGCGCATCCAGATCGGCCGCGTGGATACGGCTATCACCATAATAGTCACGCTCCATTTCGGTGCCGGTTCCAGTGATGGCCACAACGCTTAGGCTGGTGCCTGTACGTTGATAACCCCCTGAAAACCCGTTCGACATTTCAAGATGAAGGCGCCGGCCGCCATAGCCCGCACCAGCATCCGATACCTGTGCAATACCATCATATGCGAGCGCCGCAGCCTCAGCCCGCGCGGCCATATCCTGTAGTTCGGCGGGGGTGGGCGGCTCTGCCGTCTCCGCCAATTCAAGCGCGTCCAAATCCCAGTTTTTCGCCAAATCCTCGGGGTCTGCTGGTCCGATTACGGGGTCCTCGGGGGCCTCTTTGGCCATGGCCACGGCCCGTTCGGCCATTTGCTCTAATGTCGCCGCAGACGTATCCGAGGCCGACACACAGGCCTGCCGCTTGCCCATCATAACCCTAAGGCCAATCTCGATCCCTTCGGATCGTTCGGCGTGTTCCAACGCACCGCCACGCACATCAATGCTCACGGAGGTGCCATCTACCGCCAAGGCATCAGCGGAGTCAGCCCCCGCGGCTTTTGCAGCCGAAAGGAGTGCTTTGGTCAGGTCAGAGAGCGATTGCGTCATGGGAAGTCCTTGATCGAGGTCTCCCCTGAGGTAGTCCGCAAGGGCGGTGCGTGCAAGGCTGACGGCCGTTAGCGAATTGTTAACGATTGCTAACGCACATGCGCGCAGATCAGGATCGCAGCGTCAGTCCCATTGCTACCCTGATGATCGGGGCCATAGATCGGCACCTCAATTTCGGTCACCTGGATATTCTCGGGCAGGTCCGCAACCGCAAGATCGAAGGAAGCCGCGCGGTAATGCGCCAAACCAACAGAGATCACGCCCAAACCACCCGGCGCGATCACCCGCAAAACCTCTGGCAAGGCGAGCGGACCAAGGTGCCCAAGGGTAAAGGTGCCACTGCTAATCACGCCACGGTATGCACCGTCGGGCACGGGCATACCCGCGGTTATGTCCGCGATAAACGTACGCTCATACAGATCTTTTTCTTCAGCGACGCCCAGCATTTCAGCCGAAATATCAGTACCGTCAATCTGGTGAATTCCCTGCTGCCGCAATGCAAACGCAGCCAGCCCGGTGCCTGCACCCACATCCAGAACAGGGCCCTTGCCGTCCCGTTCGACGAACGTCTGCGCCACCCAAAACGGCAGTTGATAGTCCATCGCGGCGGCAAAACTGGAATCGTAGTCCCGCGCCCAAGCCGCATACAGCTTGCGCGAATCTTCGGGTGTCCTAAGGCGATACGCCGTTTCTAGGGAACGCTCCGTCATGTTAATAATTTCGCAATTGCAGCATTAACAAATCAACCCACTATGCGAAATCTGCGACGCTATACCCCTGAATGAACAACAAACCTGTCAAATCGCCATGATTAATACGCACATCGCACTGTGCCTGCACCGATGGTTTGGCATGAAGAGCCACCCCGAGGCCTACGCGACTCAGCATTCCTAAATCGTTTGCGCCATCCCCTACGGCCAGCACATCCTCCTCTGAAATCCCCAACCGCGCAGTAATTTGCTGCAACGCAGAAACTTTGGCTTCCTTGCCCAAGATCGGCCGCCCCACATCGCCCGTCAACTTGTCACCGTCTGCCAACAGCGTGTTGGCACGATTTTCATCAAAGCCCAGCTTGGCCGCGACCTGTTCCGTGAATGCCGTGAAACCGCCCGACACCAATGCCGCGTAAGCGCCATTCGCCTTCATCGTCGCGACAAGAGCGGCGCCGCCAGGCATGTGGGTGATCCGCGTAGCAAGCACGTGATCAATCGTTGCAACGGGCAGGTCCTTTAGCAGACCAACACGTTCGATCAGGGCGCCCTCAAAATCCAATTCACCATTCATCGCGCGGGCGGTGATGTCGGCCACACGGGGGCCAACGCCTGCCTCTGCGGCCAATTCATCAATGCATTCTTGCTGAATCATGGTACTGTCCATATCGGCCAACAGCATCTTTTTGCGCCTGCCTGCACTTGGCTGCACCACAAGGTCCACGCCGACCGATTGCAGGCTTTCCCACACGTCCCAACGGTTGCTCGGCACCTCGTGCATCTCAAACTCGGCGGCGACGTCAGGCATGAGCCATTGCACAGCACCCCCACCCCAAGCGTTGCGGAGATTTTCCACCAAAGCAGGCTCTAGTACAGGGGTCGTGGGCGCGGTCAGCAGGGTTACGCAGTACATCAAAGTTTCCGATCGTCGTCAGGGCGTGTCGCATTTGATCCAATGAGCGGCGCTTTAGCGCAGGATTGCGGCTTGTGCGAGTCGCTTTCCCCCGATAGGTGCAGTGGCGGGACACCTCGCCCCAACGCGAGGCACATATCTGAAAGGGTATCCATTATGGGTATGATCGAACCGGGCATTAAGCCCGCTAATCCGCGTTTTTCTTCTGGCCCTTGCGCCAAACTCCCCAATTTTTCGCTAGAAATGCTTGCTGATGCGCCGCTGGGCCGTTCGCACCGCGCCGCCATTGGCAAGGACAAGCTGAAAGCTGCGATTGAGACGACCCGTGAGGTCCTCGGCATTCCCGCTGATTACAAAATCGGCATCGTTCCCGCATCTGACACGGGCGCCTATGAAATGGCGATGTGGAACCTGCTTGGCGAACGCAAAGTTGAGATGCTCGCCTGGGAAAGCTTTGGCGCCGGCTGGGTGACCGATGCCGTTAAACAGCTTAAGATCGACGCAGAGGTTAAGACCGCCGACTATGGTCAAATCGTCGATTTCGCCACGGTCGATTTCAACAATGACGTTTGTTTCACTTGGAACGGCACGACATCGGGCGTGCGCCTGCCAAATGGTGATGTGATCCCGGCCGACCGTACTGGCCTGACCCTGTGTGATGCCACTTCGGCCGCGTTCGCAATGGACTTGCCTTGGGACAAGCTGGATGTGACCACCTTCTCTTGGCAAAAAGTGCTGGGCGGCGAAGGTGCGCATGGGATGCTGATCCTGAGCCCACGTGCCGTAGAACGTCTAGAAAGCTACACGCCCCCGTGGCCCCTGCCCAAAATTTTCCGCCTCACCAAAGGTGGCAAATTGATTGACGGAATCTTTTCCGGCGCGACCATCAACACGCCCTCAATGCTGTGTGTTGAGGATTATCTCGTCGCTCTTGATTGGGCCAAATCCAAGGGCGGCGCTGCGGGCATGATTGCACGCGCCGACGCCAACGCACAGGCAGTCCATGACTTTGTGGCCGCGCACGATTGGATCGAAAATCTCGCCGAAGACCCCGCGACGTGGTCGAACACTTCCGTCTGTCTCAGGTTTGCGGATGCTCGTATCCAAGACGGCGCGACATTCGCTAAAGCGGTTGCCAAACGGCTCGAAAAAGCTGGTGTTGCACTGGACGTAGGCGCCTATCGCGACGCGCCAGCTGGTCTGCGCATTTGGTGCGGCGGCACGGTTGAAACGTCCGATGTTGAGGCGTTGATGCCTTGGATCGAATGGGCGTTCGAAGCAGAGATTGCCGCACAAACGGTTGCTGCCTGATCCTATCTAAAGGGCGCAGATTTGCGCCTTTTCTCCCAATTTCCCTGACACGAAGGGTGCGTCTCACCGCACCTGCTCTCAGAAAGTATATGAAATGCCCAAAGTTCTCGTTTCCGACAAACTCTCCGAAACCGCCGTCCAAATCTTCCGCGATCGCGGCATTGATGTGGATTTTGAACCCAGCTTGGGAAAAGACAAAGAAAAGCTGGCTGAGGTAATCGGCCAATACGACGGCCTTGCCATCCGTTCGGCCACCAAAGTGACCGAAAAAATCTTGGCCGCCGCAACCAACCTCAAGGTCGTGGGTCGCGCAGGAATCGGCACCGACAACGTGGACAAAGAAGCGGCATCCAAGAAGGGTGTGATCGTCATGAACACGCCCTTTGGCAACATGATCACAACTGCCGAACATGCGATTGCTATGATGTTCGCTGTCGCCCGCCAAACCCCAGAGGCCAGCGCATCCACCCATGCAGGTAAATGGGAAAAGTCCAAGTTTATGGGCGTTGAACTGACGGGTAAAACACTTGGCGTCATCGGCGCAGGGAACATCGGCGGCATCGTTTGTGACCGCGCACGCGGCCTAAAGATGAAGGTCATCGCCTATGACCCCTTCCTCTCGGAAGAGCGCGCTGACAAGATGGGCGTCGAAAAGGTTGACCTGGATGCGCTGCTGGCCCGCGCGGATTTCATCACGCTGCACGTGCCCTTTACCGATCAAACCGCCAACATCCTCAGCGCAGAAAACATCGCCAAGACCAAAAAAGGCGTGCGGATCATCAACTGTGCCCGCGGCGGTTTGGTGGATGAAGACGCACTGGCCGAAGCTCTGAAATCTGGCCACGTGGCCGGTGCCGCATTTGACGTGTTCAAGGTTGAGCCTGCGACGGACAGCCCGCTGTTCAACCTGCCCAATGTCGTTTGCACCCCGCACCTTGGGGCCGCCACGACCGAGGCGCAGGAAAACGTTGCCCTGCAAGTGGCCGAGCAAATGTCCAACTACTTGCTCACAGGGGCCGTTGAAAACGCGCTCAACATGCCATCGGTCACCGCCGAAGAAGCCAAAGTCATGGGCCCTTGGGTAAAAGTAGCCGAGCACTTGGGCTCGTTCGTGGGTCAAATGACCGACGAACCGATCCAATCGATTGAAATCATCTACAACGGCACCGTGTCTGCCATGAACCTAGAGGCGCTGAATTGTTCCGCCGTCGCAGGTATTATGAAGGCCACAAACCCTGACGTGAACATGGTCTCGGCGCCCGTGATCGCCAAGGAACGCGGCATCCAAATCTCGACCACGAGCCAAGACAAATCCGGCGCATTTGATGGCTACATCAAGCTGGTGGTCAAAACAGCAGAGCGTGAGCGTTCCATCGCCGGCACCGTGTTCTCGGACGGCAAACCACGCTTCATCCAGATCAAAGGTATCAACATCGACGCCGAGGTGGGCGCGCACATGCTGTACACCACGAACACCGATGTGCCCGGTATCATCGGGACGCTGGGTCAAACGATGGGCGAAAACGACGTGAACATCGCAAACTTTACGCTGGGGCGGTCGGCTGCGGGTGCGAATGCTATTGCACTATTGTACCTTGATGCCCCCCCCCCTGCTGCAGTTCTGGAAAAGCTGCGCACCACTGGTCTGTTCCAGTCGGTTGCACCGCTGCATTTCAACGTGGCCTAATAGTCACCAAAAACATCATAACGGGCCGCGCGTAGACGGCCCGTTATTGCGCGCCGCCGCACCTCTATCCCGCCAGACATCTCTGCTAAGCCCATGACTTAGCCCAGTGCGTAACACCGTCACGTTACGCTAGACGCGATGTTGCGGGCCACTTATCCATAGATAAGTCACGCTTCGATGCGGGCAGTAGCACGGGGATCAACCGTCCATTTGCTGCCCCGCAATCGAAGAAATGCGGAGGGTACAATGCAAGAAATCGTAATATTGTCAGGCGCACGCACCGCCATCGGAACGTTTGATGGTGCGCTAGCGGGAACGTCGGCCATTGATCTGGGCGCCGTTGCCGCCAAAGCCGCACTTGACCGCGCGGGCGTCGCAGGCGCGGCCATCGGCACGACCGTTTTCGGCCACGTCATCAACACTGAACCCCGTGATATGTACTTATCCCGCGTCGCCGCAATGCAGGCCGGCGTGCCCGAAACCGTCCCAGCGATGAACATCAACCGGCTGTGCGGGTCGGGCGTGCAGGCCATCGTGTCAGGGGTTCAGGCTTTGCAATTGGGCGATGCCGATTTCGCGTTGGTCGGCGGAGCCGAGAACATGAGCCGCGCACCATACACAATGCCCTCACTGCGGTTTGGCCAGAAAATGGGCGACACACAGGCAACGGACATGATGCTCGGCGCGTTGACCTGCCCGTTCGGGACCGGACACATGGGCGTCACCGCCGAGAATGTCGCGCGTGAGCATGGTATCACCCGCGCGGAGCAAGATGCCTTTGCACTAGAAAGCCAAAATCGCGCGGCCGCCGCGATTGATGCCGGATTTTTTGACGACCAGATCGTTTCGGTCGACGTCCGCGTCAAGCGCGATACAGTGGCCTTTGCACGCGATGAACACCCCAAAGCGACCACCATGGAAAAGCTTGGCGGCCTGCGCGCGGTGTTTCAAAAGGACGGCACCGTGACTGCCGGTAACGCCAGCGGGATCAACGATGGGGCCGCCGCACTTGTTCTAGCCACGGCCGAGGCGGCAGCGGCAGGTGGGCACCAGCCGATGGCCCGCGTTCTTGGATATGCTCATGCGGGGGTCCGCCCAGATGTGATGGGCATTGGCCCGATCCCTGCGGTTGAAACGTTGTGTGCCCGCACCGGTCTAACGATTGCCGACTTCGATGTGATTGAAAGCAATGAGGCGTTTGCCGCCCAAGCGCTTGCGGTAAACAAGGGCCTTGGCCTCGACCCCGCGCGTGTTAACCCCAATGGTGGCGCAATCGCGCTGGGTCATCCTGTCGGCGCGACCGGCGCGATTATCACCGTAAAGGCGCTGTATGAGGTGATCCGCACTGGCGGGAAGCGTGCCCTAATCACCATGTGTATCGGCGGCGGTCAGGGCATCGCTTTGGCGATTGAGCGTCTGTAAGGTTTAGCTGTTGCGCGCTTAGTAGCCAAGCGCGCAACCGTCCTTGCGGGGGTCAGAGGCTCCCTCCAGATACCCGCTTTCATCAATGCGGATCGCTTGCGCGCCCCCGATTGGACCATGCGGAATTTCAACATTGTGACCCATGCTTTGCAGCTCAGCACGGACAGTATCGCTATAACCGCGCTCCACTTTTAGCACGCCTGTGTCTGAGAAGCTCCGCGGCCCATCAATGGCTGTTTGGGCGTCCATCCCAAAGTCCGTCAAGTTGGAAACAAACCGTGCATGCCCATTCGCCTGATAGGCGCCGCCCATCACGCCAAAGGGCATGATGACCTTGCCGTTTTGTTTAAGCATAGCCGGAATGATAGTGTGCATCGGGCGCTTGCCTGCACCATATTCGTTGGGATGACCGCTTTGCAGCGTGAAGCCAGCGCCACGGTTTTGGAACAAAATACCATATTTGTCGGACGCCAAGCCACTGCCGAAGCTATGGAAAATCGAATAGATCAGCGACACAGCCATACCGTCTTTGTCAACGACTGTGATGTAGATGGTGTCTTTGTGTACTGCCTCGGTCCGTACATGTACCTCCTGCGCGGCACGCTTGGGATCAATCAGCGCAGCCAAACCTGAAGCCGTTTCGGGCGCGAGCATATGTGCCAATGCTGTCGTATGATCAGGATCCGCGATGAACCGATCACGCGCATCATAGGCAAGCTTCGCGGCCTCTGCCTCAATATGAGCGCGTTGGGTGCCAAATGGATCAAGGCGCGCGATATCAAAATGCGACAGGATCGCGTTCATCAAGATTGCCGTCGCACCCATGCCATTGGGCGGATGCTCAACCAACTCTAGCCCGTTGTGCATACCGGTTACTGGCGCGGTATAGTCAGCGGAAGTCGCGGCAAAATCATCCAAGGTATGCTGACCGCCCAAGGCGCGCAGGCTGTTCACCATGTCTTCGGCAACTGGACCTTCGTAGAAACCCGCGCGCCCGTTTTTGGCGATAGACTCTAGCGCATTTGCCTGTTCCGGCAGCGCAAAATGTGTGCCCGACTGTGGTGCCTTGCTCCACGGAAGGAACAATTCGCGAGCGCGGCCCTGCGGGGTTTCTTCGGTTTCGGCCCAATCGAAAGCGACCCGAGGTGCGACAGGCACCCCATCGCGGAAATATGGAATGACCGGCCCAAGCGTGTCGGCAATGCCCAGCTTGCCGTGATCGGAGGACAGTTTGCAAAACGCATCCACTGCGCCGGGCACCGTTACCGCATCTGCGGAATAAAGCGGCACCGCTGTCAGCCCTTGGTCGCGCAGCGATTGTGCAGACGCACCGGCCGGTGCTTTGCCCGAGCCGTTTAGTGCGATAACATCTTCGGACCCCGCAGGTTTGAGCAGCACAAAGCAATCGCCCCCCAGCCCAGTCATCTGTGGCTCACACAGGCCAAGCAAAACAGCGCCTGCAATTGCCGCATCAACCGCATTGCCGCCCCGCATCAGGGTTTCGATAGCCACCCGGCTCGCCAATGGGTGCGAGGTCGCACACATACCGCGAGTAGCTAGTACTGGGGATCGGCCCGGAAGTTGTAAGTCGCGCATTCTGTTCTCCGCTCAGTGTGAAGCGTGACTTTAGCGCGAGAATTTCAGAAGCCAAGATG
>NZ_CEZFMW010000023.1:0-33520 GCF_982993085.1 Thalassobacter sp.
CCCATGACAAGCTGGTCTGGGATGTGGGTCACCAGTGTTATCCGCACAAAATTCTAACCGGTCGCCGGGATCGGATGCTGACACTGCGCCAAAAGGGCGGGTTGTCGGGTTTCACCAAACGCTCCGAGAGCGAATATGATCCCTTTGGCGCGGCGCATTCCTCAACCTCAATCTCAGCGGCCCTTGGCTTTGCCACCGCGCGCGATTTGGGAGAGGCAACGGGCGACGCAATTGCCGTGATTGGCGATGGCTCCATCAGCGCGGGCATGGCCTATGAAGCGCTGAATAATGCCGGCAGTGAAGGGCGGCGTTTGTTCGTTGTCTTGAACGATAATGAGATGTCGATTGCACCACCGGTGGGCGCAATGTCCCGATACTTGAGCGAATTGTCCAAGTCGCCCTTTGGCCAAATGGCCGATGAGATCGCAAAACACTTGCCCGGTCCATTTCGCGAAAGCGCGGAACGCGCCAAGGCATTGATGACCGGTGCCACGGGTGATGCGACGCTGTTTGAGCAGTTGGGCTTTACCTATATCGGTCCAATTGACGGACATGATATGGGCCAGCTTCTTAGTGTGTTGCGTGCCGCCAAGGCGCAGGCCACTGGGCCGGTCTTGATCCATGCCGTCACGGTAAAGGGCAAGGGCTATAACCCAGCCGAACTGTCGGATTGTTGCTATCATGGGGTTGCTAAGTTCGATGTCGCCACTGGGCAGCAGAAGAAAACTGCCCCCAACGCACCCAGCTATACGGGCGTTTTTGGGAAAAGGTTGCTGGCTGAGGCTGAAGCTGATCCCAAGATTGTCGCGGTCACGGCGGCGATGCCGGGCGGGACTGGCTTAGATGTTATGCAAAAGGTCATGCCCAACCGCGTCTTTGATGTGGGTATTGCCGAACAGCACGCCGTTACGTTTGCCGCCGGGATGGCGGCCAGCGGGCTGAAACCATTCTGCGCCGTCTATTCCAGCTTTCTGCAACGCGGTTACGATCAGATTGCCCACGATGTTGCATTGCAAAACTTGCCTGTGCGGTTCTGCATTGACCGGGCAGGGCTGGTCGGTGCTGATGGCGCGACCCATGCGGGGGCCTTCGATATCTGCTTCCTTGCGACGTTGCCAAACATGACTGTCATGGCCGCCGCTGATGAGGCGGAACTGGTTCATATGATGGCCACAATGGCTGCGCATGACAGTGGCCCCATCGCTCTGCGCTATCCGCGCGGTGAGGGTGTTGGCTGTGATATGCCAGAGCATGGTGAGGTCCTGCCAATCGGCAAAGGCCGTATCGTGAAACAGGGTGACCGTGTGGCGCTGTTAAGTTTTGGCGCCCACCTGAATGAAACACTTGCCGCAGCAGAAGAACTTGATGCACGCGGGCTGAGCACCACCGTGGCAGATGCCCGATTTGCCAAACCGCTTGATACAAATTTGATCGCGCAACTGGTCGAGACACACGATGCGCTGATCACGATAGAGCAGGGGTGTGAGGGTGGTTTTGGCGCAATGGTTTTGCACTGGCTGGCCAAGACGGGGCGCTTAGATGGGGGCGTTGCCATTCGGACGCTGACCCTGCCGGATCGGTTCATTGATCAGGCAAGCCCTGCGGATATGTACGCAGATGCCGGGCTGACCGCGCGCGACATCGCAAAGGCAGCCCTAGATGCCGTGGGCGTCCGAATTTCGCCACAAACGGCCAAGGCCACGTCATAGTTTTAACAAAGACCTGTGGGAGGCTGATGCGTCTGCCAACCACGAGGTTATCATGTTTAAAAAAGCATTTGTTGCGGCCCTTATGACGGCCACCGTCTTTTCCCCCGCTTTTGCGGACGAAAACGAAGCAGAGGAAATCGAGACGATTTCCGAGATCACCCTGTCCAACGTGGCAGGTGTTCAGCTTCAAATCGTTTGTAACATCGAGATCTGCAAAGTGCACAGCCTACAGCCCGGATCCGATGTTTGGGATCGCGAAGAGGTTAAGCCATCTACTGAAGGTGTCTTTAATGGCCTTGTGAACAAATACACGGCCTTCGGGTATTCCTGATCCTGCCTAGGCGCGGATCAGGTCGCCGAAAATACGCTCTTTGTGTTCGGTCATGTAAATCCGAAGCCAGGCGGTGAATTGATCTGGGTTGCGCGCGATATCGGCTGACAATGCGTCGGTGTGTACCCATTTCACTGCCTCAACCTCATCCGGGTTGAGGTCCCATGTGACGTCGGGTGCATTGGCAACAAAGACTTCAACGACCTCATGCTCAATCATGCCGCCACCCACGGGCGCCCGGTATTCCAACGTTTCGCGTTGATTGAGCGTCAGTCCTGTGATGCCCAGCTCTTCCTTTAGCCGACGCTGCGCGCAGTCCATCCCGCTTTCGTTCCATTCGGGGTGGGTACAGCAGGTGTTCGCCCATAGACCCGGCGTGTGATATTTGCCCGCCGCGCGTTTTTGGATCAGCAGATGATCCCCATCCATCACAAACACCGAAATGGCCTTGTGCCGGAGCCCTTTGACATGGGCCTCCAGTTTTTCAACGGGGGTCAACGTGCCATCGACCCAAGCGGGGATCATAATGGTCATGCGCGGGTCGCCGGAATGACACCCATCAGGTGCATAAGGTTTTTGATGCCGATTTTGATATGCGCCATGGGACGGGCTTTTACCAATTCCTTGTTCATATAAGCCTCGAAGGTGAGCTTTTGAACATCGATGTCGTGACAGAGCGATACGAACCGTTCGCGCCGCTCGTCGCTCCTATAATAGGCGTTTTGCATCGCGCCAAGGATTTTGAACACAGCCTTGTGGTCCTTCATGAACAGCTTGCGCGCGATCCGAAGGTCTTTGACCTGACCAGACGCAAGGCAGGCAGCCGCTGCGGTAGCTGCCACGCGGCCACCAACCATCGCATAGAAAATGCCTTCGCCAGAGGAGGGGGCCACGACACCAGCGGCATCACCGGCCAGTACGACATCCTTGCCATTGTCCCAACGATCCATTGGCTTCAACGGGATAGGCGCGCCTTCTTTGCGGATGGTTTCACAATCCGTCAGGCCCGATGCGGCGCGTAGGTCTGCGGTCGCTTGTTTAAGATCAACGTCGGGGTCCTCGGTCCCCATGCCGACACTGGCGGAGTCGCCGTGCGGGAATACCCAACCGTAGAAATCAGGACTGATCTTGCCGTCATAAATCACGTCACACCGGGCGGGATCGTAGCTGCCGATCTTGCCGGGGGCTTTGATAATCTCGTGATACGCGATCACATATGGGATTTTGTCCCCACCGGGGACCTCTTGTTTCGCTACGTTTGACCGCGCGCCATCCGCGCCGATCACCAGCTTCGTGGTTAGGCGAACTTCGTTGCGGGTTTGTTTGTCACGATAGATGACGTGGGTGCCTTCGCCATCGCGGTCAATCCGCAGGAAAGTCCCAGTGTGCCGTTCCGCCCCCGCATCGGCGGCGCGCACCCGAAGGAATTCATCAAAATGCTCGCGGTCGACCATGCCAACGTAGCCATCCTCAATCGGGATATCGACTTGGCGCAGGGTGGGGGAAATCATCCGGGCGGTGTTGATCCGCGCAACGATCTGGCTGTCGGGGATGTTGAAATCACGCACGGCGCGGGGTGGGATCGCGCCGCCACACGGTTTGATGCGGCCTGCGCGGTCGATCATTGCGACCTTGCGGCCTTCACGTGCTAGGTCTTCGGCGGCTGTGGCGCCCGACGGGCCCCCTCCAATGACAACAACGTCATACATGGTCATTCCCCTGGTTGAAGCGCGTGTGTTTCGCGCCGTTTTTCTAGAATTTGTAGCGCCATGAGGGCTGCCATCAAAAAGAGCACGGCCTCTAACGTGAATACGGTGCCGTAGGCGGCCGCGTCCGTCATAAAGGCGCGCGCGATGTCGAGAGTGCCGGTAGCCACCAGCCCCGCCAGCCCCGCCGCGATGGCTTGGGCTGCGCCAAACACGCCCATTCGTGTGCCGGTTTCGCGTTCGTGGTTTGAGGCGAGGGTCATCATGGACCCCACGGCCCCTACAACGAACAGTCCGTTGCCAAGGCCGAGCATCACCGTGGACGGGATCAACGCAAACCCGCTGCCTAGCCCCAAAAGCCCGAGCGCCGAGATCACACACCCGGTCACGGCCCAGAACCGTAACGTGCCGTACCCAAGGGTGGAGAGAAGCCCAGCTGCGATCATACCCATTAGGGCCGCGCCGTCTTTGCCGCCGGATAGTTTGGTTGAATCCTCAGGGCCAAGTCCGTGGACGTGACCTGCGAAGGGCTCAAAGATCAGCTCTGATAGGTAGAACGCGAGAATTGAGAGAAAGACAAAACCTGTAAAGCGTCTTGCCGATGGATCGGCCCAGACACTGCGAAGCGCGGTTTTGAAATTGGTATCTTGCTTGATGGGTGCGGGGCCAAGTGCCGCCTCGACCCGGAATGTCGCGATGATGCTGAGAACGAATGCGACGATTGAGACGACTGTCACCACGGTGATCAGCCTGTCTGGGCTATAAGGTTCCAGCGCGATGCCGGTTCCGATGGAGGCCATGATTGCGCCCGCGATCAGGAACAGCCACGCAAGCGTTGCCGCTGCACCTTTGCGTGCCGCTGGCGCGGCAACAGCCAGTAGCGCAAGGAACGATGTTCCCGCCGCGCCGACGCCGATCCCGATCGTGCAATAGGCCACAAACCAGATGCCAAGCGCGAGTGGTGTTGAGGCTTCACCAGTTTTGATGCCGATAGCGGCCAGCACAACGCCCAAGCCGACCACAGCAATACCGCCAATGATAAAAGGCGTCCGGCCGCCTTTTGCGTCCGACCTGTGGCCCCAGACAGGGCGGGTCATTTGGACACCATAGTGCAGGGCAACCAAAAGCCCGGGTAATAGGGCGGGCAGGGCCAGTTCAACGGTCATTAACCGATTGAAAAGATTGACGGGCAGGGCGGCGAGGCCCCCAATCGCCATATTCACCAGACATAGCCGCGCAAGAGTGAGCCAGCCGATGTTCATGCCAGCCCCCTGACTGCAACGGCAGCCACCATCATCCCCAAAACGTATAGGGTGACGCCGGTGCTATTGTACCAAGGCGCGCGGCCTTTCGGGTCCTTAAGCAAGGTTTGCATGGCCATGAATTGCACGATCAACGAGATGAAGATCGCAAAGGCGAACCACTCGCGGCCCCAGTGCATCAGCAGGCCAATCACGATGCATTGTGGGATTGCCATGATCCAGCATGCCACGCGCGCGGCCCGTTCCGGGCCTAGCGTAACAGGCAGAGAGTTGACGCCCATTTGGCGGTCGCCCTCAAGGGCTTTGAAGTCATTGAGCGTCATGATCCCATGCGCGCCGACCCCATAAAGAAGCGCGAGCAGGATGACCTCTGTCGATGGCAAGCTTGCGGCGACAACGGCGGCCCCGGTGAACCACGGCAGGCTTTCGTAGGATAGTCCGACCAATCCGGGTCCCCACCAGCCAGAGCGCTTGAGGCGGATAGGTTCGACGGAATAGGCCCAAGCCGCGAGCACGCCAACAACAGTCGCGACAAAACCCCATGTGCCCAGAAACGCACCGACGAATAGCGATAGCGCAGACATCGCCAGCGCAATCCACAGGCCCCAACGGCCGGGAATGCGCCCCGATGGAATGGGGCGATCGGGTTCGTTAATGGCATCGACATGACGATCACACCAATCATTTGCAGCCTGCGACATCCCGCAAACCACTGGCCCCGCAAGGAAAATTCCGAGAACCACAAGAAAAGGATGTGAAAGCGGGGAAACCCCCGATGAGACGATGCCGCACAAATAGGCCCACATCGGCGGAAACCACGTGATCGGTTTGATCAGTCGAAGCATCGCCGCTGGTTCTGGATAGACACGGTCTGAGTGTAAATCTAAACTGACAGTCATGTTGTCAGCATAGCTTAACAAAATAGAGTCGGGCAAGTGAAACCAATCACCTGCCGCGCAAAAGTGTCTAGTTTAGTTTACGGGTTTAGGAGTCGCCGTCTTTGTGCAGCAGCCCGTATTTGCGGAGCTTCACATAGAGAGACTGGCGCGACAGGCCAAGCATTTCAGCAGCGGCGACGCGGTTGTTGTCGGTTAGCTCAACTGCTGTTTCGATACACATCTTCTCAACGACATCTGTTGTCGCGGCGACGATATCCTTGAGCGGTGCAGAGCCGACCAAATCCATGACGTTGTGCATAGCCTCGTCTGATACGCCGGGAACGGGTGGCATGCCGCCGGATTCCCGCACGACTTCAAGCCGCGATGTATCGCGGAGCACAAACGCAAAGCCCGGGGAGGTGGAGCCCGCAAGGTGCGTCGCTGAAACCTCGACAGAGACTTGGGTGCCAAACGTGCTTTCGAGCCGGGTGGAATAGACGCGCATTTTGCCGGTGCGCGCCGCATTGTCGGTCAAGACTTTAAGGTCAACCGAGCCCCGCGCCATGAAATCACCAAAGCTTTTGCCGCGGACATCCGAAAGCGCGCCCGCATCGCACAGCGACAGGAACGCGTCGTTTGCGTAGCGGATTTGGCCATGACTGTCGGTGAAGACCATCGCGTCGGCGCCGTCGCGGTACAGACCAGACAGCGTCAGCGCGAGATCTTCGGCAATGAACTCGGCGCTTTCGGCGGTTTCGATCCGGCACAACAGGACACGATCGCCTGCGGCGCGGAAAAGGGTGGGGTGGATCACAACGGATTTGCCGCCACGTTTCGTTTCGGCGGACACGGGGCCTGCGCCCGAAACGCTTGCACCATTGCTAAGAGCTTCGATGAACTCGCCACGGCGACGGCCCTCGAACTCTTGGGTGAATGCGCCGCCAGACAGGTTGTCTTGGTTGCCACCAAGAACCTGAGCCGCAGCAGAGTTAAGGTCAATGATCCGACCTGTGTTTACATCCACGAGGGCAAAGGGGTCGCGCACGGCTTCCATGATGACACGGTAACGCGTTTCAAAATCACGGTGGGTTTCGTAGTCTTTTTCGAGCGCAAGTTGCGCCTTTACGAGACGATGCTGCAGCTCTGCTACAGGGCGCAGATCGCGCCCGAGCATCAAAATGACGCCCTCTTGGCCGGTGCGGTGCAGCGTATAACGAATCGGGAATTCCCAGTTCGCATTATCGAAATGGTTCACCTCGATGGCGTCGACGGGGTCTGCTGCGCCACCCTTGTGTGCCTCAAGCTGGGCCTCAAGCTTTGAAAGCGAGTCCTCTGCGAGGAATTCACGGATGTCACGATTGGCCCAGTGATCCAGCCGGCCAAGGGTTGGGTTCAGCGGGTTCACGACCACCGAACGCACCTTGCCGGTGATGTCCAGAATGATCGCCAGGTCGGCTGCCGTCGCAACAATATTGTTGAAGTGCTCGGGCGCAATCCGGGGGCCGGAACGCTCATTCCAAAAATCGGTTTCGCGGGTGTTCATCCCTTTAGGTCCATCCGTGCTTGGCGAAATGCTAAGTGGAGTTTACTAAACATTTTGCGCCTCCAAGTTGTACGAAGTTTCAAGTCCGCACAAGTCTATGACTGTTTCGGGGTCAGACGTAACGTGGTCTGCACCCGTAATCTGTTTGATATCCAGGGGTAGGTTGGACACTCCACCACCAATAACAATTGGCGTTATCTTTGGCACGGCTTTTCTGACGGCATCTACAAGCTCCCGTGCGGCACTTAGGCTGCGTCGGCCCGAGGATGTAATCCCAACCGCTGGAAAGCGATATTTTTTAACCATTTGAGCGACTTGTGCGGGGTGCATACCAACAGCGAGTTGGACATCAACGCCAAGTGCGCGGAACTTATGTGCGGCGACAAATACGCCAAGTGTGTGATGTTCGTTGCGAGGCACGACCAGAAGGATGCTGTCTCCGCTCAAGACTTGATCTTGGGCCGACTTGGCGTTCAGGGCGCGAATGGTTTCCTGCAGTCGGGCGGCACCAATCGTTACGTCGGCAAAACTAAGGTCGTTTGCAAACCACCGATCCCCCAACAACTGGGCGGTGGTGGGGATGATGTGTTCGATGATGTCCGTGTTCGAAAGGCCATGTGACTGTAGCGCGGATATCGCCTCGTGACGCTCAGCCTCATCCGGCGCAACAAACGCGTCACAAATCGCCTCCAGCTGGGGGCTTTTGTAATCAGGCGCAATCGCGCCGCTCTTGGCCTTGAGGACTGACAATGCTTGCACGGCCAGACTATTCACGCCGCCGCGGTGGTTCAGTCCGGAAGATGTCAGGGCCGCTGTTTTCGGTCCGTTGACCATAATTTCACCTCTCCGCAGTCACCCCCTGCGCCACAAACTTGGCGATACCGGGGCCGGGAGACCTTCAATCCCGTAATTACGCTTTTTTAACCCAAATGTCAATGAAAGCTGACACTCTGAGCAATCCTTTGAATGGGGGTTTGTGGAGGCAGGCTGAGCAAATACCCGATAGCGCCTTCATTTTTCCCGTTAAGAAACCATAGCGCGTTATTTCAAGTGTCAACAAGCGTAGTGTAAGTTTTAGTTGACACTTAGCCTCTGCATAGCGAAGATTAGAGATTACACGAAGAAGGGAGAGTCGCTCGTGATGGACCCACGGACGCCGAACCGCAAAGAGCCTATAAGGCTCTATACGCCGGAAGAAAGAACGCGCCGCGACAATACCATTTGGACCTTGATCCAAGGGGTTCTGGCGCCTTTGCAGTTCCTCGTGTTTGCAGTTTCAGTTGTGTTGGTGGCCCGCTATCTGTGGACCGGCGAAGGTTACATGGCCGCCACTATCTCTATCGTGGTCAAAACACTCTTTCTCTATGCCATCATGATCACCGGCGCGATTTGGGAAAAAATCGTTTTCGGTCAGTATCTTTTCGCCAAGGCGTTCTTTTGGGAAGACGTGTTTTCCTTTGTCGTGATCGCTTTGCACACTGCCTACATTTGGGCGCTTCTGACGGGCAGTCTGTCGCCTGTTGATCAAATGTGGCTCGCTCTGGCGGCATATGTTGCCTACGTCATCAACGCCGGTCAGTTTCTGTTGAAATTACGCATGGCCCGTCTCGAAGGGGAGGCGGTCGTTTGAATAAACCGTCCAACATTCAATCCGCTAGCTGTGCTGATGCTCCGGTCCTTAAGGAGCGCGGTCAGCGCGAAGTCTTTTGTGGGCTGACGGGAATTATCTGGCTGCATCGCAAGATGCAGGATGCGTTCTTTTTGGTCGTTGGGTCGCGCACTTGTGCCCATTTGCTGCAATCGGCAGCTGGCGTGATGATCTTTGCTGAACCTCGGTTTGGCACGGCCATCCTTGAGGAAAAAGACCTTGCGGGGATGGCGGATGCCCATCAAGAGCTTGACCGAGAGGTTGCGCGCCTACTGTCAAGGCGGCCTGACATTAAGCAGTTGTTTCTTGTGGGCTCCTGTCCGTCAGAAGTCATCAAGCTGGACCTTCAGCGCGCTGCTGAACGGCTAACCGAGGAACATGCCCCACATGTGCGGGTTCTGAACTATTCCGGCTCCGGGATTGAGACGACTTTTACGCAGGGCGAAGATGCTTGCCTTGCGTCGATGGTTCCCGGTTTGCCAAAAACCGATGCGCGTGAATTGCTGCTGGTCGGTGCCTTGCCGGATGTTGTCGAAGATCAGGCGATTAGCCTGTTGTCGGATATGGGCATTGGCCCCATTCGCGTTTTGCCCGCCGCCCGCGCCGATGGTGCGCCGGGGATTGGTGGCAACACAGTCTACGCACTTTTGCAGCCTTTCTTGGGTGACACTGACGCTGAGTTGGCCAAGCGCGGCGCCAAAGCTATCCGTGCGCCGTTCCCGTTTGGCGAAGAGGGCACAACGGCTTGGCTCAAGGCCATCGCTGACGAATTTGGTGTGGATGAAGCAACGTTTGACCGCGTGACTGCGGCCCCCCGCGCACGTGCCCGCAAGGCTATCAGCCAAGCGGCCGAAGCGTTGCGCGGCAAGTCGGTGTTCTTTTTCCCTGACAGCCAGTTGGAAATACCTCTGGCCCGCTTTCTGACCCGTGAATGTGGCATGGAGGCGATTGAGGTCGGTGCACCGTATATCCACATGGGCCTCGTACGTCCCGACCTTGAGCTGATGCCAGCGGGGCCCACAATCTCAGAGGGACAGGACGTTGATCTGCAACTTGATCGCGCCCGTGCCGCGCGCCCGGATCTAACAGTTTGCGGCCTTGGCCTGGCAAACCCGCTTGAGGCGGAGGGTCTGACCACCAAATGGGCCATCGAGTTGGTGTTCACCCCTGTGCATTTTTACGAACAAGCCGGTGATCTTGCGGGTCTGTTTTCGCGCCCTGTTCGGCGCAAGGAGATCTTGGCCGTATGAAACTGACCGTTTGGACATATGAAGGCCCACCCCACGTTGGCGCAATGCGCGTCGCAACGGGCATGAAGGGTTTGCACTACGTGCTGCACGCGCCGCAGGGCGACACCTACGCTGATCTTTTGTTTACGATGATTGAGCGTCGCAACCATCGTCCGCCGGTCACCTACACCACGTTTCAGGCGCGCGATCTGGGTGCTGATACTGCATATCTGTTTAAGGATGCCTGCCGCCAAGCCTATGAGCGGTTCAAGCCTGAGGCCCTGATTGTCGGCGCATCTTGTACCGCGGAGTTGATCCAAGATGACCCCGGTGGCCTTGCAGAAACCATGGGCCTGCCTGTGCCGGTTATCGCGCTGGACCTGCCCAGCTATTCCCGCAAAGAAAACTTCGGCACGGATGAAACATTCTACCAGCTGGTTCGCGCCTTGGCCAAGCCATTGGACCGCACAGCGCGGCCAACGGCGAATATCATTGGGCCAACTGGTTTGGGCTTTCGCCACCGCGACGATGTTGAAGAATTGACCGGCTTGCTGTCCGAGATGGGTGTCGACGTAAACGTCGTAGCACCTATGGGTGCGACGCCCACGGATCTGACCCGTCTGGGAGCAGCCCATTTCAACGTATTGCTTTATCCTGAGCACGCCGAGACGGCAGCGCGCTATATGGAAAAAGAGCTTGGACAGCCGTTCACGAAAACGGTTCCGATTGGTGTGAATGCCACCCGTGAATTTCTGGCCGAGGTCGGAGAAATCACCGGTTTAGACCCGAAAGTCGATGAAAGCCGCCTGCGCCAGCCGTGGTGGAGTAGGTCTGTCGATTCTACTTATTTGACTGGGAAACGCGTCTTTGTGTTTGGGGATGCGACCCATGTGAAAGCCTCCGTGCGGATTGCCCGCGAGGAAATGGGTTTCGAGGTCGTGGGTCTGGGTTGTTATAACCGTGAGTTCGCGCGTGACATCCGCGCGCTGGGCAAAGAAATCGGCGTGCCCGCGTTGATTTCGGACGACTACCTTGAGGTCGAAAAGGCGATTGAGGATGCATCGCCCGAGATGATCCTTGGCACACAGATGGAGCGCCATATCGGTAAACGATTGGGTATTCCCTGTGCCGTGATATCCGCGCCTGTTCACGTACAAGATTTCCCTGCGCGCTATTCCCCGCAGGTGGGGTTTGAGGGCGCGAATGTCATCTTTGACACTTGGATCCATCCGCTTGTGATGGGTCTAGAGGAGCATCTTTTGGCGATGTTCCGCGAGGATTTCGAGTTTCACGATGAAGCGGGGCCGTCGCACCATGGAGGCCACGCACCACGCCCCGAGGAGAGGGCGCACACTGGGGGCCAGCCCCCAGCCCCCCGGGATATTGAGGAACCAAAGAGCGAAAACCTTGGTTCCGATGTGATGGTTTGGTTGGCGGATGCTGAGAAGGAACTGAAAAAGATCCCTTTCTTTGTGCGTGGTAAGGCCAAGCGGAACACTGAGAAATACGCCGCTGAAAAGGGGATGACCCAGATCAGCAAAGACACCCTTTATGAAGCGAAGGCGCATTATGCGCGATGACCGGCATATCCCCGGCTACCGCGTTGTGGTGGTTACGTTGGACAGTCACGCGCTGGGCTCTGCGCAGCGTGTATTGGACCGCGTAAGTGACGACATGCCCGGCCTTACGGTCGAAATCCATGCGGCGGCTGAGTGGGCGGAAAATCCGGAAGCCCTTGAGGAAGCCAAGATTGCGGTGGCGCATGCCGATATCGTCGTCGCAAACCTGATCTTTTTTGAGGATCAGGTGAATGCAATTCTGCCCGCGCTAGAGGCGCGTCGCCCTGATTGTGATGCTATGATTGGGGTTATTGCGGACCCACAGATTGTGGCGTTGACGAAGATGGGGGAGCTGGACATGTCCAAGCCCGCATCCGGTGCGATGAAGTTCATGAAGAAGCTTCGGGGATCGAAAAAGCCATCTGGTGCAAGCGGCGAAAAGCAGATGAAGATGCTGCGTCGTCTGCCCAAGATCCTCAAGTTCATTCCCGGTAAAAGCCAGGATTTGCGCGCCTGGTTTTTGACCATGCAGTATTGGCTGGGCGGCAGCGATGAGAACATCGAACAGATGGTTCGTTTTTTGGTCGGGCGATATGCGTCGGATGCCACACTGCGCGGCGGCCGGTCCAACCCGCCGATTGAGTACCCTAACGTTGGGGCGTACCACCCTGACCTTTCGGAGCGTATCACGACCGACGTAAAGGTGCTGCCAAAGCCTGAAGGTTATAGCGTTACCGTCGGTCTTTTGTTGATGCGATCCTATGTTTTGAGCGGCGATACCGCCCACTACGACTATGTTATCCGTACGTTTGAGGCGAAGGGCATTCGCGTTATTCCAGCTTTTGCAGGGGGGCTTGATGGCCGTCCGGCGATTGAGGAATTCTTTCTCAATGAGCATGGTGCCACGATTGATGCGATGGTTTCGCTATCGGGTTTCTCGCTTGTTGGGGGGCCTGCTTATAACGACAGTTCGGCCGCGGTTGAGACGCTATCGAAGCTGGATGTGCCCTATCTGGCCGCGCATCCACTAGAGTTCCAGACACTTGGCCAGTGGGCCTCTGCGCCGCAGGGGCTGGGTCCGGTGGAAACGACCATGCTGATCGCTTTGCCCGAACTCGATGGCGCGACCAACCCAACTGTATTCGCTGGGCGTCATGGCGCCGAGGGATGCAATGGGTGCAACATGGGGTGTGATGGCGGCGATGTCACTAAGGCGATGGCGCCGTGCAAAGAGCGGGTTATTTCCCTTGCGGAAAAGGCGCTGCGGTTGGCCCGTTTGCGGCGCAAGGAAAACGCCGACAAGAAGGTCGGTGTGGTGCTGTTTGGCTTTCCGCCGAACGCGGGTGCCGTCGGAACCGCCGCCTATCTCAGCGTTTTTGAGAGCCTCTACAACACCCTGCATGCCATGAAGGCGCAAGGTTACACCGTAGATGTTCCCGAAAGTGTTGATGTTTTGCGCGCCTCGATCCTTGAGGGCAATTCCAAGCAATACGGTCAGCAGGCCAACGTTGCGGCGCATGTGGATGCCGATACCATCGTGCGCACAACGCCGCCGCTTGCTGCGATCGAAAGTGTTTGGGGCCCCGCGCCGGGCAAAGTGCAATCCGATGGGCGGGGCGTCTTTGTTCTGGGTGAGCATTTTGGCAACGTTTTTGTCGGGGTGCAGCCTACGTTTGGGTACGAAGGCGATCCGATGCGTCTTTTGTTTGAGGCAGGTTTTGCCCCCACCCACGCGTTCGTCACGTTCTATCTATGGCTGCGCAATCAGTACCGAGCTGATGTGGTTCTGCACTTTGGGATGCATGGTGCGCTTGAATTCATGCCGGGCAAGCAATCGGGCCTAGGGGCGTGCGATTGGCCAGACCGCCTGATCGGTGAATTGCCGAATGTCTATCTTTATGCTTCCAACAACCCGTCTGAGGCGACCTTGGCCAAGCGTCGGTCTGGAGCGGTGACGGTTACGCATTTGACGCCTCCATTGGCGTCTGGCGGGCTGTACAAAGGTCTGGCGGAGCTGAAGGACAGCCTGACCCGTTGGCGTGGCCTTGCGCCCGACGCAGGTGAGCGGGCCGAGTTGGAGGACCTGATCCGTGCGCAAGCTGAGGCCGTTGATTTGAACGATTGCGACCCTCAAACGCTGTGGCTGAAGCTGTTGGAAACCGAAGACGCGCTGATCCCGGATGGGCTGCATATCGTGGGGCGTCCGATTACCGATGCTGAGCGGGCCGAACATATCCGCGTCATGCCCGACTTGGACAGTGAAACACGCGCCAAGATTGACCACTTGCTTCAGCAAGAGACCGAGATTGACGGTCTGATGCGCGCGCTCAGCGGTCAGTACATCAAACCTGTTCCGGGTGGTGATTTGATCCGGTCGCTGGACGTGCTGCCGACTGGGCGCAATATTCACGCGTTTGATCCGTTCCGTATGCCCACCGCGTTTGCGTGTCAGGATGGGTGGAAACAGGCGGATGCCTTGCTGGCGACCCATGCCGAGCTGCCGCGGTCTATTGCGTTGGTGCTTTGGGGGTCGGACAACATTAAATCTGACGGTGGCCCGATCGGCCAGGCGCTTGCGTTGATGGGAGCTAAGCCTCGGTTCGACAGCTTTGGCCGACTAAGTGGTGCAGACCTGATCCCGCTGGAACAACTGGGGCGTCCGCGCATTGACGTTGTGATGACCCTGTCTGGTATTTTCCGCGACCTTCTGCCGTTGCAGACCCGAATGTTGGCGGATGCTGCCTATCAGGCCGCTGTCGCCGATGAGCCGGTAGAGATGAACTTTGTCCGGGCCCATGCCCTGGATTATGCGGCAAAGATGGGCTGCGACATGGAACAAGCCGCCTTGCGGGTCTTTTCCAACGCCGAAGGCGCTTATGGCGCGAACGTCAACGCGCTGGTCGACTCGGGTGCGTGGGACGATGAGGGCGAGCTTGCTGACGCCTATGAGAACCGCAAAAGTTTTGCCTATGGCCGCAATGGCAAGGCGTCCAAGGCCACGGACCTGCTCCACAATGTGCTCAGCGACGTAGACATCGCCTATCAAAACCTTGAGTCCGTTGAGCTGGGCGTAACGACGGTTGATCACTATTTCGATACGCTTGGCGGTATTTCGCGGGCAGTCAAACGCGCCAAGGGCATGGAGCCGCCGGTATACATTGGTGACCAAACTCGTGGCGGTAACAAGGTCCGGACACTGCAGGACCAAGTCGCGTTAGAAACACGCTCGCGCAGCCTGAACCCCAAGTGGTTCGAGGGCCTTCTGAAGCATGGCCACGAAGGCGTGCGCCAGATTGAGGCGCAATTCACCAACACGCTCGGATGGTCTGCAACGACCAATGCAGTGGACCCTTGGGTTTACCAGCGGCTGAGCGAAACATTCGTGTTGGATGAGGATATGCGCCGCCGTCTGGCTGATCTGAACCCACAGGCAAGTGCCCGGATGGCCAACCGCCTGTTGGAAGCAAACGACCGCAATTTCTGGCAGCCGGATGAGGCAACGCTCGCGGCGCTTCAGGATGCAGCGGACGAACTGGAAGATCGGCTAGAGGGTCTCACGACCATGGCAGCCGAATGAGACATTTAAATCATAAGGGTGCGCAGAAAACTGCGTTTCCAACAGGAGGAAAACACTGATGGCATTGGACAAAGCGCCCCCTATTCTGCGTGGCCAAGATGGCGAAGGCTCCGTACAAGTGCACCAAGACGACCAGCTTAAGATCGAAGGCGCCAAGGTGTTTTCTGTCTACGGTAAGGGTGGCATCGGCAAGTCGACCACGTCGTCGAACCTGTCTGCGGCATTTACCAAAATGGGTAAACGGGTCCTGCAAATTGGCTGCGACCCCAAGCATGACAGCACATTCACTCTGACGGGCAAGCTGCAACCAACGGTGATCGATATTCTCAAGGATGTGGATTTCCACTCTGAGGAACTGCGGCCCGAGGATTTTGTGACCGTCGGCTACGGCGGCGTGCAATGCGTTGAGGCCGGTGGCCCCCCCGCAGGTACAGGTTGTGGCGGCTATGTTGTGGGGCAGACGGTCAAACTGCTGAAACAACACCACATGCTGGAAAACACAGATGTCGTGATCTTTGACGTGCTGGGTGATGTGGTCTGCGGTGGTTTTGCCGCGCCGCTGCAACACGCTGACCGCGCACTGATTGTGACG
This sequence comes from Thalassobacter sp., assembly GCF_982993085.1. Lineage (NCBI taxonomy): Bacteria > Pseudomonadati > Pseudomonadota > Alphaproteobacteria > Rhodobacterales > Roseobacteraceae > Thalassobacter > Thalassobacter sp. The sequence goes on from NZ_CEZFMW010000023.1 coordinate 16,035, forward strand.
GCGAATGATTTCGACAGCATCTATGCAATGAACCGCATTATTGCAGCCGTCCAAGCGAAATCAGCGAACTACAAGGTCCGGCTTGCGGGTTGTGTGGCGAACCGCTCCAAGGACACAGACGAGGTGGATCGCTATTGTGACACCGTCGGCTTCAAGCGTATCGCGCATATGCCCGACGTGGATGCGATCCGTCGCTCGCGGCTCAAGAAAAAGACGCTGTTTGAGATGGGCGATGATGAAGACATCATCCAGTGCCAAAAAGAATACATCCGCATGGCTGAAACGCTGTGGGCAGGCACTGATCCACTAGCACCCGCGCCGCTTGAAGATCGTCATATCTTTGAATTGTTGGGGTTCGACTAAGTGGCCGATTACGCATCCACCCGGGCGCGCGTCGAAACTTATTTCGACAAAACCGCCACCAAGACATGGGAGCGTCTGACCTCGGACGCGCCCGTTTCTGGCGTGCGCAAAACCGTGCGCGCGGGCAGGGACCGGATGCGTGAAATTATGCTATCGCGTTTGCCAAAGGATTTGGCAGGCGCGCGTGTGCTAGATGCCGGGTGTGGCGCCGGTCAAGTAACCGAGATCCTTGCGGATCGCGGCGCGGATGTGGTTGCCATTGATATCTCACCCTCGTTGATCGAGATCGCCAAGAAACGCGTGCCGCACCATCTGCACCCGAATGTGCAGTTCAAATCCGGCGATATGTTCGCGCCCGAACTTGGGTCGTTCGATTACATCGTCGCGATGGATTCCATGATTTACTATGAGGCTGGCGATATCGGCCAAAAACTGGCGGCCTTGGACGCGCGCGTGTCCAAGTCGCTGGTGTTTACGGTGGCACCGCGCACGCCGTTTTTGATGACATTCTGGACCATGGGCAAGGTTTTCCCCCGCTCAGACCGGTCGCCCATTATGATCCCGCATGCCCCCGCCAAGCTGCAACAAGCGGCATCGCACGCAGGCGCCACCGGCGCGCTAAGCGAGATTGAGCGCGTGACCTCTGGTTTCTACATCTCCACCTGCATGGAGTACGCTACGTGACCAAAGAAGCGCATCCTCTGACCAAGTTCACACTTGAGATGCTGCCCTTCTCGGATGCGGGGTCTGAAGACCTGCCTATGGCAAAACTGCTGCGTTTGTCTCTGTTCCAGATCTCGGTCGGGATGGCTGCGGTGATGTTGTTGGGCACGCTAAACCGCGTGATGATCGTTGAACTGAACGTGCCTGCTTTGCTGGTTGCCATGATGGTGGCGCTGCCGGTTCTGGTCGCGCCCTTCCGTGCGCTTTTGGGGCACCGGTCTGACAATTACCGCTCCGCCATTGGGTGGAAGCGATTGCCTTATCTTTGGTTTGGTACACTTTGGCAGTTCGGCGGGCTGGCGATTATGCCTTCTGCGTTGCTCGTGCTGTCGGGCAACAATGCCTATGACATTCCTTTTGCGGGCGAAATTGCCGTTGGTTTGGCGTTTGTTATGACCGGCTTAGGCATGCATATGACCCAAACTGCGGGCCTTGCGCTGGCGGCGGACCGCGCCACGGATGAAACCCGGCCCCGCGTTGTGGCGTTCTTGTATGTGGCATTCCTGCTCGGCATGCTCGTGTCGGCGATCATCCTTGGTGCGCTGTTGCGCGACTTTACCCCCGTCAAGCTGATCCAAGTGATCCAAGGCACCGCCGTTGTGACCCTAATCTTGAACGTGGTCGCCTTGTGGAAACAAGAAAGCGTGCGCCCCATGACCAAGGCAGAGCGCGACGCGCCAATGCCCCGGTTTAGTGATGCGTGGAACGATCTGGCTGCGGGTGGCACGGCTGGCCGCCTGCTGGCGGTCGTGTTTCTTGGGACGATGGCGTTCAATATGCAGGATGTCCTGCTGGAACCATACGGCGGTGAAATTCTGGGCCTGTCAGTCTCCATGACAACGCTTCTGACGGCGTCATGGGCGGTGGGCGCGCTGGTGGCATTTGCCATGGCGGCCAAATGGCTGGGCGCGGACATGAACCCTTACCGCATCGCCGGACGTGGCTGCCTCGTGGGCCTTGCCGCATTTTCGGCCGTGATTTTTTCAAACCCAATGATGTCGATGCCCCTGTTTTTTACAGGCGCGGCGTTGATCGGCTTTGGTGGCGGGCTTTTTGCCGTCGCCACGCTGCATGCGGCGATGACGATGCCGGCACAGGGTTTGGCGGGGCGTGGCCTCGCACTCGGAGTTTGGGGGGCTGCGCAAGCGACTGCGCAAGGTCTCTCGACAGCTATCGGTGGCGCCACGCGCGACACCGTCAATCAATTCGCAACTTCTGGCGCCTTGGGAGAGGCGTTGGCGAGCCCGGCAACCGGCTATTCCGTGGTCTACCACATGGAAATAGCTTTGCTGTTCGTCACGCTTATCGCCCTTGGGCCGCTGGTGCGGACAATCACTACAGACACAAACCAATCCCTGGAAAGCGGCAAGATCGGACTCGCCGACTTCCCGACATAACGCCCAACAAGGAGGTCATCCCATGGTGGAACCATTCTTCGGCAACTTCGATTTGGCCAGTCTCTCGATCTGGCTCTTCTGGGGCTTTTTCGCGCTCCTGATTTACTATCTGCAGACGGAAAACATGCGCGAAGGCTACCCGCTCGAAAACGACGACGGGACCGAGTCCGCGAACCAAGGGCCGTTCCCGGTCCCTAACCCCAAAACGTTCAAGCTGCCCCACGGCCGCGGTGATGTAACGCTGCCCGGCCCAGATGTGCAGTCCCAGCGCAACGTTGCGCTCAAGCAATCTGCTGTGCCCAACGGTTTCCCGTTTGAGCCAACCGGTGATCCGATGGTTGACGGTGTTGGCCCCGCATCTTGGGCGGCGCGTCGCGATTTGCCCGAATTGGACGGCCACGGCCACACCAAGATTGTGCCCATGGGCGCCTCCGAGACGTTCCGCGTTTCGGCTGGGCGTGATCCGCGCGGTCTGCCGGTGCAGGCGGCTGATGGATCTATCGTTGGGATGATCAACGACATGTGGATCGATGCCCCCGAGCAGCTGGTCCGTTATTTGTCCGTTGAACTGGACGAAGACGGTTCTTCGCGGCTGATGCCCATCCAGTTGACCCGTATTCACGCCGACCGCGTGGAAGTGAAGTCGCTTTATGGGAAGCATTTCACAGGCATTCCTCTGACCAAATCGCCCAATCAGGTGACCTTGCTCGAGGAAGACAAGATCTGTGGCTACATCGGCGGTGGCAAACTTTACGCGGACCCGGCGCGTCAAGAGCCTCAGATCTAAGACGACGATTTAACGACAAGGACCAGACCCATGTCTCACGACGATTTTGACCAAGAACCCATCCGCGGCCTGCCCGAGATGCTCCCCGAAGGGGAAACCATCCTGTGGCAGGGCGCACCTAACTGGTGGGCGCTGACCAAGGAAAGCCTGTCCTTCAAATGGGTGGCAGGCTACTTCCTCATCCTGTTTGGATGGCGGGCAATCGTCGCGGGATCAACCATGTCTGTGATCGAGGCGATGACTGCCGCCTCGTTCTACCTTGTGCTGGGGGCGGTGGCCTGCATCATGTTGATCCTGACGGGATGGGCACAGGCGAAATCGACCGTCTATACCATCACGAACCGTCGGGTGATCATGCGCGTTGGCGCGGCTCTCACCATGACGTTGAACTTTCCGTTCACACAAATCGCTGCTGCCAACCTGACCACCCGCAAGGATGGCAGCGGCACCATTGCCCTGCAAACGCTGGGCGAGACCCGCTTTGGTTACCTGACGCTTTGGCCACACATGCGTCCTTGGCGGATCGCCCGTACAGAGCCCGCGCTGCGCTGCATCCCGCAGGCCGCAAAGGTCGCGCGCCTGCTGGCCGAAGTCGCTGAACCCGAAATTTCGCAACCTCGTGTCGCGCGGATAGACCCCGCTCATGCGACGCCCAATGTAGCCTCTTTGGCTGCTGCAGAATAAGGAGCCGTCAGAATGACCCCCGAACAGAAACTCGTAGAGCGTGACAAGGAGATGATCCCTGTTTTGCTGCTGCGTGCGCTGCTGGTCCTTGTGATCTGTGCGCTCATCATCGTGGCTTATGCCCGCCTGACTGATCGACCGCTTGAAGCGATGCCAATGATGGAAGGCTCCGATGTGGGCGTCATCAAGGAACGCGTGTTGTTTATCAGCGCGGATGGCATGTCTGGTGCGGCTCGCGTGCTGGATGCAAACGGATCGTTGATTGCGGACCTCGATGAAACCCAAGGCGGCTTTGTGGCGGGTGTGTACCGCGTGCTCAAGCGGACCCGGACGCAGGCAGGGCTTAGCCCTGATTTGCCCGTTCGCCTTGTTCTGTTCGAAAATGGCCAACTGTCCCTGCGGGACGATCACACGGCATGGCGTGCCGAGTTGATTGGATTTGGCGCAACCAATGCGGCCACGTTCGCCGCGATGTTGGAGGAGTAGACCCATGGGATTTTTTACACGCACCACCGAGACGGCGCCTTGTACGGTTGAAATCAGCCACAAGTTCGAAAGCCTCCATGCGCACGTAAAGTTCAACAACGGCGCGGTCATCTTTCCAGGCGATGAGGTCCAAGTCCAAGGCCCCGAAATCATGGCGCCCTATGGCGAAATCGTTTCTGAGGACCGGATCGCAACCATCACTCGTGCGTCAGGTCTTGAGCGTCTTTGGACGCGGATGACCGGCGATCTGGAGTTCATGGAACTCTGCGAGTTTTCCTTCTCTGAGGAGGCAATGCAATGAATGTTCATAACACACACTCCGCCGACGCAAGCACCGTCGAAGAGGCCCTAGCTGCCGACAACCACAACGTCGTCGACAGCGAAGGTGCGACCGCACTGGCGATGCAAAACACCCTGCTGACCCCGCGGTTCTACACCACCGATTTCGAAGAGCTGGACGCCATCAACGTAGAGCCGGTCCGCGAAGATTGGGATCATCTGATCGCCCAAATGAAGGCAGACCCCAACAAAGGGCATTTCAAGAAAAATGCCGATTGGGACACCGTCGATTGGGACGGGATGGAGCCAACGCTTAAGCGTGAATTCATCGATTTTCTCATCTCTAGCTGTACCGCTGAATTCTCTGGCTGTGTTCTTTACAAAGAGATGAAGCGTCGGGGCTCCAACAAGGACGTCACCGAACTGTTTCAGCTGATGGCTCGGGATGAAGCCCGGCACGCCGGTTTCATTAACGATGCCCTGCGCGAAGCGGGCATTGCTGTGAACCTTGGGTTCTTGACTCAGAAAAAGAAGTACACCTACTTCCGGCCCAAGTTCATCTACTATGCGACGTATCTGTCGGAAAAGATCGGCTACGCGCGCTACATCACCATCTTCCGTCACCTCGAAAAGCACCCCGAAAAGCGGTTCCACCCGATTTTCAAATGGTTTGAAGAATGGTGCAATGATGAGTTTTCTCATGGTGAGGCGTTTGCCTTGCTGATGAAAACCGACCCCAAACTGACAGAAACGTGGCAAAACAAGCTATGGATTAAGTTCTTTTTGACGGCTGTGTTTGGGACCATGTACGTGCGCGATCACCAGCGCCCTGCATTTCACGATGCGCTTGGCGTGGATGTGGATTGGTACGGCCAAGAGGTGTTCCGCAAGACCTCTGACCTCAGCGCACAGATCTTTCCGATGATGCTGGATATCGATCATCCCATGTGGCTTCCAACGCTTAAGCGGCTGCAAAAAGCGAACGCTGACTTGGCCGTGGCCGAAAAGAAAACCGGCCTCGCTCGCGTGTTGGGCAAAGCGTCCGGCACCACGCGTGCCGCCGCAGCGTTTGTGACGCTGTTCATGATCCCGGTTGTGAAAAGCACCCCACCTGAAAACGTACGGATGGAGCCCAGCTACTGATGCTCGAAAACGTCTGGATCGCAGCCCTTGTGGCCATTTTCGCCTGGTGGTTCGCCACCGGTGTGATCCTGCTCGTTGTGCGTCGTGCTGATAATTCCGACGGCCATCTGTGGGCCACAATCGGCAACGTGCCCCTGCTGATCCTTGGGGGCACCGGCGCGTGGATTACGTTCACAGATACCTCGTTGTTTGGTGTCTATGGTGCGTTTTTCTCGGCGCTGGCGATTTGGGGCTGGATTGAATTGGCGTTTTTGACGGGCGTGATTGCGGGGCCAAACCGCTATCCACTGCGCGCCGGCGTCCCCGAGTGGGAGCGGTTCATCCGCGCTTGGGGCACCGTCGCGTACCACGAGGTCGCCCTTGTGATGGCGCTGATGGCTTTGTCGCTCTTTGCCTTCGGTATGCCCAATAAATTCGCGTTTTGGACCTTTGCCATCCTGTATGTCGCCCGGATCAGCGCCAAGCTGAACCTGTATTTGGGCGTGCGAAAAGTGAACACAGAGTTCATCCCCAAACCACTGGTCCATGTGCCCAGCCACTTTCGGGAATCCCGGATCAACTGGCTGTTCCCGACCTCTGTCACAGGTCTCAGTTTTGCTGTTGCCTGTTTCATGGAACGCATCGCCGATGCGCCCACTCCCGCGGCCGCAATCGGCTTTACCCTATTGGCTGTTATGACTGCGCTGGCGCTCCTGGAGCATTGGTTCATGGTCGTGCGGCTGCCTGACGAAAAACTCTGGCGGTGGATGCTGCCCAAAGAACAAGACACGACATCTGGAGGACCCGAAAATGCCCTTTGACACCCTGTTTCAAGCCCAACTCGATAAACTCAAAGAAGAGGGCAATTATCGCATTTTCGCCGAGCTAGAGCGCAAGTGCGGGTCCTTTCCCACGGTTCAAAACCATGGTGAAGGTGCGGATGATGTGACGGTCTGGTGTTCCAATGATTATCTGGGCATGGGCCAACACCCCAACGTAGTCGATGCGATGGTCGAGGCCGTTAAGGCGCACGGCACGGGTGCGGGCGGCACGCGTAACATCGGCGGCACCGCGCGCCACCACGTCGCGCTAGAGGCCGAGCTGGCCGATCTGCACGGCAAAGAAGCGGCGCTGTTGTTCACTTCGGGCTACGTGTCCAACTGGGCTGCGCTCAGCACTTTGGGGTCCCGTTTGCCGAATGCGGTGATCCTCTCAGACGCGCTAAACCACGCCTCTATGATTGAGGGCATCCGCCACGCCAAATGTGACCGCGTGATCTGGAAACACAACGACCCCGAAGACCTGGACCGCAAGCTGGCCGCGTTGCCCGCGAATGCCACCAAGATCGTCGCGTTCGAGAGTGTCTATTCAATGGACGGCGATATCGCCCCCATCGAAGAAATCCTTGATGTCTGCGAAAAGCACGGCGCGATGTCTTATATCGATGAGGTCCACGCAGTGGGCATGTACGGGCCACGCGGCGGCGGTGTCGCTGAGGAACGCGGCCTGATGGACCGTATCACCTTGATCGAAGGCACTTTGGGCAAGGCATTCGGATGCGTCGGCGGCTATGTCACCGGTTCCGTCGCGATGGTCGATTTCCTGCGCAGCTTTGCGTCGGGCTTTATTTTCACCACGGCGCTGCCCCCTGCAGTTGCAGCCGCCGCCACAGCGTCCATTGCGCACCTCAAGCAAAGTGCCGCCGAGCGTGATGCCCAAAAACGTCAGGTCGCCAAGTTGCGGGCTAAGCTGGATGCCGCCGGTATCCCGCACATCGACAACCCAAGCCATATCATCCCCGTGATGATCAAGGATCCGGTTAAGTGCCGCCAACTCAGTGATATTTTGATGGATCAGTACGGGATTTATGTCCAACCCATCAATTATCCGACGGTTCCAAAGGGCACGGAGCGTCTTCGCTTTACCCCTGGGCCACTGCACACGGATGCCGATATTGATAAACTCGTCGCCGCGTTAAAGCAGTTGTGGCAGCAATGCGCTATCGCTCACGCCGTCGCGTGATTGTGATATGTGAAGTTTTTTGTGGAACCTTGAGGCCTTGCCTCTAATTCCTCTATCAAGTGCGATATCCACTAAGGGAGTAATCCAAATGAAAAAACTTGCAATCCTTGCTGCTGGCATGATGGCCGTACCCGCCTTTTTTGCAGGCGCAGCCATGGCAGATGGCCACGCTGCTACCGGCGACGCCGCAGCGGGCGAAAAGGCATTTCGCCAATGCGTATCCTGCCACGTCGTGGTGAACGACGCAGGCGAAACGCTGGCGGGCCGCAAAGCCAAGACCGGCCCGAACCTGTACAACATTGCTGGCGCTACAATGGGCTCCGTTGATGGGTTCCGTTATTCCAAGCTGCTTGAGGCCGGTGCCGAGCAAGGCGTCGTGTACACCGAAGAGTTCTTTGTGAAGTACGTGATGGACCCGACTGGCGCGTCCCAAGAAGCAACAGGCGAAAGCGGCCGGGGCAAGATGTCCTTCAAGGTGCGCAAAGCGGAAGATGCTGTGAACTTGTACGCCTATCTCGCAAGCCTCTCGGCTGGCGATTCCTAAGGCACTAGGACACGTAGTATTGGGGCAGTCAGGCGGGCGCTTGGCTGCCCTTTTTGTTATCCGCAAGAAAGTTGAGGATACGGTCCGCCACGGTTTCGGGGTCTTCTTCGTGCAGCAGGTGCCCGCGATTGGCATATGTTATGTGCGTGGCAATCGGGATGCGCGCGGCTGCTGCCTCTGACACGCTGGGCGGCACCGCGCCGTCGTTTTCACCCGTCAAAAGCAGGGTAGGACAAGGCACTTTGGGCAGGTCCCTCAGCAACCGTTCAAGCCGCCACTGCGCCATCATCGACAGCGTGCCCTCGACGTGGGATCGGTCCGATATTAGCGCGTGGTAAAGCCGGATGCCTTCGGCGTCGACCTCGCTTCCGGTGGATTGCAGCAGCTTGCGAACGCGGGCCTCATTTCCCGCTGTGACCGAAAATATCATGCCCGTGAGCGGATTGAGCGATAGCATTTTAGCCATCATCGGAAACAGCCATCCGGCCATCCCATCGAACATTTCAAACGCGCCGTTGATCGCAACCAGCGCGTCAGGCGGTGTGTGCATATCCAGCGCCATTCGGGTGGCCACGGCTGCTCCAGCAGAATGACCGACAACCACCTTGGGCCGCACGCCGATATGGCGCAAAAGGGCGCGCATATCTTCTGCAATGCCATCAAGTGAGGCCCGGCTGCGCGCACCGGACGTGGTGAAGCCATGCCCGGGCAAGTCAACGGCCAGCACCCGATGAGAGGCCGCAAGCAGGGGCATCAATGCACGGAATGACTGTGTGGATGCCCCCGCGCCATGCAGCAGTAATATGGGGGAACCTTCGCCCATGTCTTGGACATGCCAGCGATGTGGGCGCACGTTATGAAACGACGAATACGCCGCATGCGGCCACGACGCCTGATGCTTGAGCCAGTTCATGCGTCCAGCGCGACAGACACAGCCGTAGACAAACGCTGCGCATCGGCGCGGGGCAGGGGCAGGTAAGTCGCACCCATCGTGCAGGCCAAATCCTTAAGGCCGGGCTGTGGGCGATTGCCCATATCAATGACCAGTGCGGGGATATCTCGGCTGCGGATGACGCGGCCCAATGTTTGGGCGTCTTCGGCGGCTTGCGGTCTGTTAGCGGCTCCGTCGAGGGCGACATTGGCGCGTCCGTCGGTGATGACCGCGATGGATGGCGTCATGCCACGGCCCTTGGACTGTTCTGCTAGTTCCATCGCCGCCCGCAATCCTGCCGCAAGCGGGGTGCCGCCGCCACCGGGAAGCGCGCCGAGGCGACGTTTGGTTTGAACCAGCGAACGGGTCGGCGGCAAAAGCACTTCTGCCGCTTCGCCCCGGAATGAGATCAGCGCGACCTGATCGCGGCGAGCATAGGCCTCTGCGAGCAGAAGTTCGATTGCGCCCTTGGCTTCGGCCAAACGGGTCATCGCGGCAGAGCCTGAGGCATCAACGGCAAAGATCAAAAGCCGGTCAGATTTTTCCTCAAACTGGCGAATTCGGATGTCATCAGGCCGGATGTGCAGGCCAATGCGATCCGGCTGCTGTTTGGCGCGCACGGGCTGCCAAGGTGCAGCGGCGCGCAAGGTCGCGACCATGTCGATCCGCTGCTCTCCGTCCAATGTGCCGGGACGGGAGGGTAAGGGCCGACCTCGCCGATTGCCGCGTTTCGCAGCCCCTGTGCCGCCAGCGGAAACGGTGCGTCTTGGCGCCTTGGAGGCCGCGAGTTGCGCGAGCAGATCGGTTGGTAAAATAGCCTTCACAGCCTCAAGCAAGATGTCCTCGGGGATGGGCATATCCAACTCTGACTGATCCTCAGTACTATCCTCTGGGTCTGTGGTTGCATCTGGCTTCGGCTGCTCTGGTTCTGCTTCGGGTTCCGCGGTTTCCGATTGGGGCAGGATTGTCGCACGGGGGGCTAAAACCAGTTCCGCCGCAAGGGTCAGGTCCTCTTCGTCCACATGTGTTTCGCCCATCAATGCCGCAGATGCTCGGGCCAGCCGCAAAGCCAAAAGCGGCGCGCGCAGGGACGTAATGCCAAGCCGCGCGGATAGCCGGGTCAATGTATCCAGCGCCTCAGGCATGACCTGCACATTGGGCAGTAACGCGCGCGCCTGAGTGATGGCTTCAAAATCTGTCTCTAATACAGGGCAATCGCCCACGGCCAAGGCGTCCAGATCAAGGTGTATCGCGACCCGATCCGCAAGCGACGGTGCCAATCGTTCATCGGGTTCGGCGCCTTCGTCCATCGCAATCAGGGCATGTCCGCTTTGTGCATCTAGTGCCAAAGCAAGCCGCGCCGATAGGCCTGCTGTCGCCCGCTCGGCCATCGGGAGTAGCATGGCCGTGGGCGCACCCAGAATGCCATTGGACCGGACCAACTTGCCGGACGACAGGGTGGCGCCTAGATCAACGCCGCCAAACAGTTGCTCATCAGAGATATTGGGGTGCAACCGCCGCAGCCCCATGGGGGGAAGCCCTGCAAGAATGCCCGCAATCAGCCGATCACGGACAGGACCTGACCGCGCGCGCACCCAAATCCCGCCCAACCCCGCAGGGTCAACGGAAAAACAGGCCACCGCGAGGGCCGCCCGCGACCAGATATCGTTGGCGTCGCTCACGCGAGGACTTCTTCGACCACGCGCGTCACACGGGTGGTTGAGCCCGCTTCGTCCAGCGGATCACGGCGCAAGCGGTGGCGCAGTGCAGAGGCCGCGATAGACCGCAGATGGTGACGTGTCACAGCATCCGCGCCTTCAAACGCCGCAAGCGCGCGGGCGGTCCGGAGCAGGGTCAATTCGCCCCGCAGTCCATCGCTGCCGAGGGTGACACACAGCTCGGCACAGTCGCGTAAAACGGCGTCGTCGGTTTTCATGGTCTTGAGTGTTTCACGCGCCACAAGGATACGTGCACGCAGGGCGCTGTCCTCAGCATCCCAATGCTGCATGAATGCGGTATGGTCGTTCTCGAATGCATCGCGGCGGCGGATCACCTCGACCCGCAGATCGATGTCGTTGGGAGAGGCTACCTCAACTGACAAACCGAACCGATCCAGCAGCTGTGGGCGCAGTTCGCCTTCCTCCGGGTTGCCCGAGCCGACCAACACAAAGCGCGCTGGGTGGCGGATAGAAAGGCCTTCACGCTCAACTACGTTTTCGCCGGACTGTGCGACGTCCAGCAAGAGATCGACGATGTGGTCCTCTAGAAGGTTGACCTCATCAATATAAAGGTAGCCGCGGTTTGCGCGGGCCAGCAGGCCGGGTTCAAACGCTTTTTCCCCACGTGTCAGCGCGCGCTCAATGTCGAGGGCACCAACCACGCGGTCCTCGGTTGCGCCAAGCGGCAGGTCGATGACGGGGGTGGGTTTAGATACGATGGCGCGGTCTTCGACCTGGGCCCAGTCAGGGATTTCTGCCTCAGACGCGGCGTTCACGGGGCAGCCCGCAACCGCGTCGATCGATGGCAACAGGGCCGCCAGCGCGCGCACAGCCGTTGATTTGCCCGTGCCCCTGTCGCCAAAAACCAAGACACCACCAATACCGGGGTCAATCGCCGTCAGGACCATGGCCTGTTTCATTTCGTCTTGGCCGACGATCGCGGAGAATGGAAAAACACGTGTCATGCTGCGTCCTCAAAATGCGGGAGAGGCGTATGCCCTTCCCATGTGCCCTCGGCATCCAGAACATGGAAGCGGGCGTATAGTTCTTCGGAAAACCATCCCTCATTGCGGACGGCCTTAATGGCCTCGGAGTGGGGGCCGCCCCGGCGGGCGAAGTTGGCCATTGCGTCTGTGTCGGGCCAGATCGAAAAGGTGATCTGGTGCAGGAGAGGCACTTCGCCAATCCCGATTTTGAATAGTACGTTCGGATCAGAGCCGATGACTGTGCTGATGTCAGGCACCCGGCCCCAGAACCGCGTAGCAACCGATGGCTTGACCGTCGCCCGCGTCAAGGCGGCGATAGGGCCAGTGGCGGTGTCTGGCGCGGATGTCGCGCGGAACGGTTGCTGGTTGCTCCAACTGCCGCGGGTGGCTGTGGGGCTAAGATAGAGCGTAAACGCTTCGTCCGCGTGTTTGCGGTAGTTTTGGAATACTGAGGCCGTTTGGCCTGCGCGCGCACTGCCCATGTTATCCCATGTGGAGAGAATGGCGTAGACGGCTGTGTTGGGAATTGGCGTAAAGCCTTCGCCCGTGCCTGAGCCGCATAGCTTCCAAAATCCGATCCCCGGAACTTTGGGCATGCTGAACCGCGCGGCACCCATCTGTGCAAACGCCCAAAGACGCTGCGAGATGGGTCCGAAACGGAAAAAGTTGAGCGTAACGGTCTGAATCACGACTCTCCTTCGCCTTAGTGTAAACTTAGTGTGACACATGTTTTGTCAAATATGAAGGTATTATATATTTTGAGAGAGACAAGTTAGCCCGCAATATGTAAAGTAAACTAGACATATAGAGTGACAAATAAAATGACCGTAGTCGATTCCCGTATTCAAGCTGACCCAAATGCCGCTGGCCGCCCTCATGCTATTGTGGTCGGCGCTGGGCTTGGTGGGCTGGCCGCAGGTATGCGTTTGGGCGCCAAGGGATACCGCGTAACGGTTATTGATCGGCTGGATATCGTTGGTGGTCGGGGGTCCTCAATCACGTCAAATGGGCACCGTTTTGATCTTGGGCCGACGATTGTCACGGTACCTCAGGTGTACAGGGATCTGTGGGCGGCCTGCGGGCGCGATTTCGACAAAGATGTCGATCTGCGCCCCATGGACCCCTTTTATGAGATTCGGTTTCCCGACGGCGAAACATTCACTGCACGTCAAAGCACCGAAGCGATGGAGGCCGAAGTAGCGCGCCTTTCGCCCAAAGATGTGCCCGGCTACCGCAGGTTCCTTAAGGATGCCGCGCGGCGCTATGTTGTCGGGTTTGAGGGAATGGTCGCGAAGCCGATGCATAAGGCATGGGATACGATCAAGGTTTTGCCGACGTTTGGCCTGCTGCGGGCAGATCAATCCATCCTGAAGCTCGCGCAAAAGCGGGTCAAAGATGAACGTTTACGTATGGCGTTGTCATTTCACCCGCTGTTCATTGGTGGCGACCCGGCGCATGTGACGTCGATGTATGCGCTCGTGAGCCATCTCGAAAAAGAGTACGGCGTACATTACGCGATGGGCGGTGTGCAGGCGATGGCAACCGCAATGGCCAATGTCATTCGCGACCAAGGTGGCCGCGTTCGGTTGGGTGAAGAGGTCGATGAAATCCTCATCAAGAATGGCCGCGCTGCTGGCGTGCGACTGTCGGATGGTGCAAGCGAAGCGGCCGAGATCGTCGTGTCAAACGCTGATGCGGGGTTCACCTACACACGGCTTTTGCGCAATCACAAACGCAGACGTTGGACGGATCGCAAGGTGCGCTCGCGGCGTTGGTCTATGGGATTGTTTGTTTGGTATTTTGGCACGTCGGGCACCAGTGACATGTGGAAAGACGTGGGTCACCACACCATTCTAAGCGGTCCGCGCTATGAAGGGCTGCTCAACGATATCTTTATCAAGAACAAGCTCGCCGATGACATGAGCCTCTATGTTCACCGTCCCTCGGTCACTGATCCAAGTGTAGCCCCTGAGGGTGGCGATACGTTCTACGCCTTGTCCCCGGTTCCGCACTTGGGTGGCAAAGATCCGGTGGACTGGACGCAAATGGCGGAAACCTACCGTCAAAAGGTCCAGGATGTGTTGGAGGAAAAGATGTTGCCGGGATTGTGGAAACACCTCTCTGCGAGTGCCGTTTTCACGCCCAACGAATTCCGGGATCGGTATTTGTCGCCCTTTGGGGCCGGCTTTTCGATTGAGCCGCGTATTCTGCAAAGCGCTTGGTTCCGGCCTCATAACGTAAGCGAAGAGGTGCCAGGCCTGTTCCTTGTGGGGGCGGGTACGCATCCCGGTGCTGGCCTGCCGGGAGTTGTGTCTTCGGCCGAGGTGCTGGGTAAGCTGGTGCCCGCTGTGCCACCGATGCACATCACCGAAGATATGCGTGAAGCTGCCGAATGAACCCCGCTGATCTAGAACATTGCCGCGAAGCCATTCGCACCGGGTCGCGCAGCTTTTGGGCGGCATCAAAACTATTACCTTCGGACATTCGGGACCCGGCGCTGGCGCTGTATGCGTTTTGCCGTTTGGCAGACGATGCTGTGGACGAGGTTGAGGACAAAGCACCTGCGGTTCTGCGCCTGCGCGATCGGTTGGAGCGCGCCTATGCGGGGCGGCCCTTTGATGCGCCGGCAGACCGGGCCTTTACCGCGATGATCGAAGAGTTCGAGATGCCACGCGCCCTGCCCGAAGCCTTGTTGGAAGGCCTCGCTTGGGACGGGATGGAGCAGCGATATCAAACGTTGTCTGACGTGCGGAGCTATTCGGCCCGTGTCGCAAGTGCCGTGGGCGCGATGATGTGCGTGTTGATGCGCGTGCGTGACCCCGATGCGTTGGCGCGGGCCTGTGATCTGGGCGTTGCGATGCAGCTTACCAACATTGCCCGCGATGTGGGCGAAGATGCCCGCGCGCGCCGGATCTATCTGCCGCTGGATTGGCTGGATGAAGCGCAGATTGACGTTGAGGCTTTCTTTGCTAACCCCACACCAACGCCCGAGGTTCGGCGCATGGTCAAGAAGCTCTTGGCAGAAGCGCATCGGTTATACATTCGGTCCGAGCCGGGTATCGCGAAGCTACCGGTTAAAGCACGCGTGGGGATATTTGCGGCGCGTAACATATATGACGGCATCGGCCGCGAAATCCGGCGTGCAAAGTTCGATAGCATCACCAAGCGCGCGCATACGAGTGGCCGGCAAAAGATCGGCTGGATCGGTCAGTCTATGCTTCAGGCCGGATTGACGAGCGTGATGCCCTATTCCTCGGTCGTTTATGCCCGGCCGTTGGATGAGGTTGCGTTTCTGGTTAACGCTGCCGCGCACCCACGGGCTGCGGTCGGTTGGGGCGAGTCTGTGCTGACGGTTTTGGCGCAATTGGAGGCGCGTGATCGGGGGTTATTGGAACCCGGAGAAATGCGCCCTAGTTAAGGGTCATGGATTGGACCCTTTTCGCCATATTTTTCGGAGCTTGTTGCGCAGCCGCAGCCACTGGAAGCATGTTTGCGCCCGGTGCATGGTACCGCGGGCTAGATAAACCGACGTGGACACCGCCTGATTGGCTCTTCCCTGTGGCATGGACGGTTCTCTATATTTCAATCGCATTTGCGGCGGCGCGCGTGGCACCGATGGAAGGCTCTGCGTATGTCATGGCTTTCTGGGCGCTTCAAATCGCGCTCAACACGCTGTGGACGCCGGTTTTCTTTGGATTGCAACGATTGGGCGCAGGCCTTGTGATCATTGGTTTGCTCTGGCTGTCAGTGCTTGGGTTGTTGGCGATGCTTTGGCCGATGGACACGCTCGCGTTTTGGATCACGTCGCCCTATTTGGTATGGGTTTCAGTCGCTGCGGCGTTGAACTTGAGCATCTGGCTGCGCAACCGCACCGTTCAAATCGCTTGATCCAATAGAAAAGGGCCTTCCGAAGAAGGCCCTTTGTTTCATTCTTCATCGGTGCCCAGCTTAGAGCGCGCGTTCGACTTCTTCGCGCTCGAAGATTTCGATCACGTCGCCGGGGCGGATATCATCGTAGTTTTCAAATGCCATACCGCATTCTTGACCAGACTGAACCTCTTTGACTTCATCCTTGAAGCGCTTGAGTGTCTTGAGCGTACCCTCGTGGATCACCACGTTGTCGCGCAGAAGGCGAACACCGGCGGAACGACGAGCCACACCTTCGGTGATAAGACACCCAGCCACTTTGCCGACGCCGGAAACCTTGAAGACTTCTTTGATCTGCGAGTAGCCGATGAAAGTTTCTTTAATCTCTGCGGACAGTAGGCCCGATGCGGCGGCTTTTACGTCGTCGACCAGATCGTAGATCACCGAGTAGTAACGGATCTCAACGCCCTTTTGGTTGGCCGAGTTCCGTGCAGGCGCATTGGCCCGAACGTTAAAGCCAATCACAGGTGCGCCGGAAGCTTCGGCCAAACCGATATCTGATTCCGTGATCGCGCCAACACCGGAGTGGAGAACACGGACGCGGACTTCATCGTTACCGATTTTTTCCATGGCTTGGATGATGGCTTCGGCAGAACCCTGCACGTCGGCTTTTACCAAGATGGGAAGCTCGGACACGTTTTGGTCGTCTTTTGCCTTAGCAAGAAGCTGATCAAGGGTTGTCGCGGCACCAGCGGCGGCGCGTTTGTCCTTGGCAGCTTTTTCGCGGTATTCGGCGATTTCGCGTGCTTGGCCTTCGGTATCGACAACGTTCAGAACATCGCCAGCTTCGGGTGTGCCATTCAGGCCTAGAACCTCAACGGGCACGGATGGCCCGGCCTCATCAACGCGTTGACCTTTGTCATCCACCAGTGCGCGAACTTTACCCCATTGCTCACCAACGACAAAGATGTCGCCTTTGCGCAGGGTTCCGTTTTGCACGAGGACAGTCGCGACGGGACCACGGCCTACGTCAAGCTGTGCTTCGATCACGGCGCCTTGGGCGGCACGTTGTGGGTTGGCTTTCAGCTCAAGGATTTCAGCTTGAAGCGCGATGGCTTCCAGCAGTTGATCCAGACCTTGGCCGGTATGCGCCGAGACTTCTACGTCTTGGACTTCACCGGACATCGCTTCAACCACGACCTCATGTTGCAGCAATTCCGTGCGAACACGCTGTGCGTCGGCTGCGGGACGGTCCATTTTGTTGATCGCAACGATCATGGGCACGCCAGCTGCTTTGGAGTGGTTGATGGCCTCAATCGTTTGGGGCATCACGCTGTCGTCAGCGGCAACCACCAAGACCACAATATCCGTGACCTGCGCACCACGTGCACGCATGGACGTAAACGCCGCGTGACCAGGGGTGTCGAGGAAGCTCAGTACGGTGCCACCTTCGGTTTTCACCTGATAGGCGCCGATGTGCTGGGTGATCCCGCCAGCTTCGCCAGCAACAACCTTTGCATCACGGATCGCATCCAGAAGGGATGTTTTACCGTGGTCAACGTGGCCCATGATGGTGA
>NZ_CEZFMW010000024.1:0-32792 GCF_982993085.1 Thalassobacter sp.
GCGTCAGACATAGCCTACCTCGTGATCGTGCCAGTGCGGCGGATTTTGCGTTGCAACTGCAACAGACCGTACAACAATGCCTCTGCCGTAGGAGGGCAGCCGGGCACGTACAGATCAACCGGAACAATCCGGTCACACCCGCGCACAACCGAATAGCTGTAGTGATAATAACCGCCACCGTTCGCGCAGGACCCCATCGACAGCACATACCGTGGCTCGGGCATCTGATCGTAGACCTTGCGCAGAGCGGGTGCCATCTTGTTGGTCAGCGTGCCAGCCACGATCATCAGATCCGACTGACGCGGAGACGCGCGCGGCGCCGTACCAAACCGCTCCATGTCGTAGCGAGGCATGGCGGTGTGCATCATTTCAACTGCGCAGCAGGCCAACCCAAAGGTCATCCAATGCAACGAACCGGTCCGTGCCCAGTTGATCAAATCATCGGTGGAGGTGACAAGGAAGCCTTTGTCCTGCAACTCCTGATTGATAAGAGCGGTGGCCTGCTCCTTGTCGGGTCCGGCCGTGTGTGCGCCTGTCATCACTCCCATTCGAGGGCTCCCTTCTTCCACTCATAGGCAAAGCCCACGGTCAAAACGGCCAAAAACACCATCATGGACCAGAAGGCAGCCATGCTCATATCCCCAAAGGCCACAGCCCACGGGAACAGAAATGCGATTTCGAGGTCAAAGATAATGAACAAGATCGCCACGAGGTAGAACCGCACGTCGAACTTCATCCGCGCGTCGTCAAAGGCGTTGAAACCACACTCATAAGCAGAGAGTTTCTCGGGATCGGGGTTGCGCACGGCAACGATCAGCGCCGACAACATCAGCACAAGGCCGAGGCCGACAGCCACACCGATAAACATCAAGATAGGCAAGTATTCCGAAAGTAGCGCGTCCACGTGGGCCTCCTTCGTTTCGGTCGTTCATGCGAAAGGCACCTTGGAGGGGTATCTAGTCCCCAAGACCCCGAGGGTCAATCGGCGCAGCGTCGCAGCACCCGCTCGATTTGCAACGCAGGCGGGAATTTCGGGTTTTATGGGGGCGGCGTCCTGACGCAGGCGTGAACGGGGGCCTTTGCGGGCGCAATCCCTGCCCAAGGTTACCCGGCGGTTATCCAGTGGCGACTCAGTCGAATTTGTAGACGATAACGCTCAGCACCATGGGCAATCGGCGCCATAGCTTCACCTCATCCGCGCTTAACGCCTCTGAAAATGAGGCAGCCGCTGCAACCCGCGACCAGCTCAGGACGTGCAGAGCATAATCATGCAGCGCACCCGCCTTTAGATAGCGTGCATCATGAGGGTCAAACAACCAACGCAGAAACCACGGGATCGAGACATCAAATTCATAATCCACCGGAACCACAATCCGCAGCCCCGATCCCTTGGTCCCGATTTCCCAAGGGACAGGCTTGATCGTGCGATAGCGGATGCCGCCCACAGGTCGATACCAATCAATAAGATCCGTGAAATCAGACATATCAAAATCCAAGTTTTAAAACGTGTATCAAAAAGGTGTTCCTACAGTGCCCAGTATCGCGCAGGCATCAAGGGTGTTGCGCATGTTCTGCGCAAAGGGCGCTAGGTGCTGGGCGGCAATTGCGACAGGGGCGTGTACTCGATCAATCCGCCAAAGCGATTGACCGCGTATTCATGCCCAGCACAGCGCACAATGATCCAAACGTTGTCCGTGCCGGGAACAGCGTGGCAATCGGTCATACGCGCATTGGGATTGGCGCTCTCAACGACATAGCGCTCAGCGTAATGAGTGATGACTTCAGTCTCAGACAGTTCCGCGATCTCTTTGCCGTACAGCAAGGCCATGACGCCGATCAGCCCAAAGAACGCCGCGATGGGCGCAAATATCCACCAACGCGGCACGCTTTACTCAGCGGCCACGGATGCAGGCACCCGTGCCTCGGCATCGATAATCCGCGCAATCAACGCACAATCATCTACGTTGAACGTCAAAGGCACGCGCATGTCCAACAGCCCCGAAAGGATGCGGTCTGTGTTGGGTAATTGCTGCGGGCTGACATAGCCCCAATGACTGTGGCGCGAGGTAAAGCCCACGGGTTTGTCGGCACCGAACCATTTCAGTTCAACCCCACGCGCGGCACAGCGTGCCACGAAATCACGGATGTGGTCTGCTGAGGCGCCGGGCAGCGTAAATTGAAAGCTAGAACCGACATAGGTTTCTGCGTCAGGACGCGGGGCCACGTGTAGGCCCGGTGTATGGGCAAGCCCCGCCTCAAGCGTCTGATACCGTTCCGCCCACCGGGCCACTTGCCGTGGCAGGTCCGCCAATTGCGGCCGCAGAATAGCCGCGCGCAAGTGATCCATGCGGCCCGACACGTTGGGCATCACAAAGCGGGCGTCCTCAAATGCCTCCATCGGTGGGCGCGCGCCGTGGCGCTCGTACAGCATGTAGCTACCCGACAGCAGGATCATTCGCGCCGCAAGCTCTGGGTCGTCCGTAACGATCAACCCACCCTCGCCGGAATTGATATGTTTGTACGTTTGCATCGAAAAGCAACCGACCGCGCCAAACGTACCCGACGCCTTGCCGTTCCACGCCGCACCCATCGTGTGGGCACAATCTTCAATGATCGTGATGCCCAACCGATTACAGACCTCCATCAGTGCGTCCATATCGACCAAGTGGCCGCGCATGTGGCTCAGCATGAGAACACGCGCGCCGGAGGAATGCGCCTTGGCCTCAAGATCATCCAGATCAAGTACAAGGTCTGGTGTGATTTCGACCAAAACCGGCTCAGCATTGACGCTGGCGATGGCACCCGGCACAGGGGCCAGCGTAAAGGCGTTGGTCAGGACTTTGTCGCCGGGACCAATGCCCAGCGCCCGCAACGCGCAGCCCATGGCATAGCCGCCAGAGGCAACGGCCAGCGCATATTTCGCACCGACAGAGGCTGCGAATTCTTCTTCCAACAAGCCGACTTCGCCAATTTCATCCGGCGACAGGTTGTAGCGATGCAATCGGCCCGAACGCAGCACCTCAAGGGCGGCTTCGATCCCGGCCTCAGGTATGGGCTCTTGCTGGGTAAACGACCCTGTAAAACGCTCGGTCATGGCAGCCTCTCAAAAACGCGATGCCCTAGCGATATGAAGCAATTGCACCTGCGTCAATTGCCCTCAATCAGTCCAGACGCCCGAAAGAACCCGGTCCAGATCATCGTAGTGATCCAAAAGCGCTTCGGGGGCGAGCGCTTCAACACCGCGCCCCAAGGGCCCAAAGGTGACCAACACGCTAGGCACGCCTGCAGCACGGGCGGTTTCACGGTCGGTTTCGGTGTCGCCGATCAAAACGGCGCGTGTCGGGTCGCCGCCAACCAATTCGACTGCGTGGCGAAACGGTGCTGGGTCAGGTTTGCGCACCGGCAGTGTATCCGCCCCCACAAGCGCGCCAAACGCATCACGAACACCCAAGTCCCGCATCAGGCTTTCGGCCAAGCCACTGGGTTTATTGGTACAAATGCCAACAGGATGCCCCGCGACACGCAACCGCTCAACGGCGTCCATCACACCGGGGTAAAGGGTGGTGTGAACGCTCAACGCTTGGGCATACGCCTCTAGCAACACCGGATAGCCTGCATCGACCGCTGTCTCGTCAATGGCACCGTGCCGCCCGAACCCCAGCCGCAGCATAGCACGCCCGCCGCGCAGCGCAGTGGCCTGATCTTCTGGGGCAACCGGATCCAGTCGGGCGGGGTGGCCCAGTGCATCAAAGGCCGCATTCGCTGCCGCCAAGAGGTCGCCGCTGGTGTCCGCAAGCGTCCCGTCGAGATCGAATATAACCGTTTGCATCCTGTCCCCTGCCCTTTCACTGGCGGCATCCCGCCCATCGCGGTTACACTCTGTTGTGCAATTTGACCATCGCTTGTCTTGCAGCCCCGCGCTGGGATGTGACAAGAGAAACGTTAACGAATGATAGAAAAAGCGATTTACAGGTATGCCTATAGCTCTCGCCATTCTCGCTGCCGGTCACGGCAGCCGGATGCACTCTGACTTACCCAAGGTCTTGCACAAAATCGGCCATGCCCCGCTTTTGAGCCATGCAATTGGGTCGGGGTTGGCGCTTGATCCCGCCCGCATAGTCGTGGTGGCCGGCCATGGGGCCGAAGCGGTTGAGACCGAGCTGGCCGCATCACACCCTGACGCGCAAACCGTCCGCCAAGAGCCCCAATTGGGCACCGCGCACGCCGTCGCTCAGGCTGGCCCGCCGCTGGCGGATTTTGATGGCGACGTCATTGTTTTGTACGGCGATACGCCCTTCGTCTCCGCCCAAACGCTCGAAGCGATGCTGGCTGCCCGCGCAGACGGAGCTGACATCGTGATGCTTGGCTTTGAAGCCGCTAATCCCGGCCGTTATGGTCGGTTGATCACCCAAGGCGACCAGCTTGAACGTATCGTCGAAGCCAAGGATGCCACCCCCGAGGAATTGGCCGTACGTCTGTGCAATTCCGGCGTCATCTGCGCCCCGCGCGCCTTGCTGTTTGACCTTGTGGCCGCGGTCGGCAACGACAACGCAGCGGCTGAGTATTATTTGACCGACATTGTCGGCCTTGCCACTGCGCGCGGGTTGACCGCACGCGTGGTGACCTGTGACGAGGCCGAAACTCTTGGCGTGAACACCCGCGCCGACCTTGCGGCAGCAGAGGCCACGTTTCAGGCGGCCGCTCGCGCGCAAGCCATGGACGAAGGGGCCACGCTGACCGCCCCCGAAACGGTCTTTTTCGCTCATGACACATACATTGGCCGCGATGTTGTGATTGAGCCCAACGTTGTATTCGGCCCTGGCGTCACGATTGAGACCGGCGCTCATATCCGCGCGTTCAGCCACCTAGAAGGGTGTCACGTCTCTGGCGGATGCGTGATCGGACCTTACGCCCGCCTGCGCCCCGGCGCAGAGCTGGACCGAGGCGTCAAGATCGGCAACTTCGTCGAAATCAAAGAGGCCAGCATCGGCACCGGGGCCAAGGTCAATCACCTATCCTACGTCGGCGACGCAACCGTTGGGCCAGAGGCAAACATCGGCGCAGGCACTGTCACCTGCAACTATGACGGCGTGAACAAACACCGCACCGAAATCGGTGCACGTAGCTTTATCGGGACCAACACAGCCCTTGTGGCCCCCGTAAGCGTGGGCATTGAGGCTATGACAGCTGCCGGATCGGTCATCACGAGCGACGTGCCCGACGGCGCGCTGGCTGTTGCCCGCGCCAAGCAGGAAACCAAGCCGGGACTTGCACGCAAACTGCACGACCTTGCGCTGCGGCTTAAAGCGAAAGGCACGAACTGATGTGTGGAATTGTTGGCGTCCTAAGCAATAACGAAGCCGCCCCGCAACTGGTTGAGGCGCTCAAGCGGCTGGAATATCGTGGTTATGACAGCGCGGGCATCGCAACCGTGCACGAACAACGGCTGGATCGTCGCCGCGAAGTCGGCAAACTGGTCAACCTGAGTGATAAGCTGGTGCATGAACCACTGGCCGGCAAGATCGGCATTGGGCACACCCGATGGGCCACACACGGCGCGCCCAGCGTGGGCAACGCGCACCCGCACCGCGCGGGCCGCGTGGCCGTGGTGCACAACGGCATCATCGAAAACTACCGTGAGCTGCGCACCGAACTGGCCGAACTGGACGTCCCGTTCCAAACGGAAACCGACACCGAAACCGTAGCCTTGTTGTGCGAACATTATCTGGCCACTGGCTTGGGTCCGCAGGACGCCGCAACCGCGACCATTGCCCGACTGGAAGGGGCCTTTGCGCTGTGCTTCATTTTTGACGGTGAAGAAGACCTTTTAATCGCCGCGCGCCTTGGCTCACCACTGGCAATCGGTCACGGCGACGGCGAAATGTTCATCGGCTCCGACGCAATCGCCCTGGCCCCCATGACCAACCGGATCACCTACCTGGAGGAAGGCGACCGCGCCGAGATCACCCGCGCCGGTGCCACGATCTACGATCACACTGGTACCTTGGCCAACCGCGAAATCCGTGAGGTA
This sequence comes from Thalassobacter sp., assembly GCF_982993085.1. Taxonomy (NCBI): domain Bacteria; kingdom Pseudomonadati; phylum Pseudomonadota; class Alphaproteobacteria; order Rhodobacterales; family Roseobacteraceae; genus Thalassobacter; species Thalassobacter sp. The sequence goes on from NZ_CEZFMW010000024.1 coordinate 6,032, forward strand.
AACCTTGCGCACACGCAGGTGGAAAAAGGCGGCCACAAGCATTTCATGGCAAAAGAAATCCATGAACAACCTGCTGTGCTGGCCGATTGCCTGAAAACCTATCTCAGCAATGATGCGATCACCTTGCCGGAGCCGTTTGATTTCACCGGGATCGACCGGATCATCATGGTCGCCTGCGGCACTGCGCACATTGCCTGCACCGTGGCGAAATACTGGTTTGAGCAGCTCGCACGCCTCCCGGTTGAGGTCGATATCGCATCCGAGTTCCGCTACCGCGAACCGCCTATTCAAGCCCGCACCGCCACAATTTTCGTCAGCCAATCCGGTGAGACCGCAGATACGCTCGCGGCCCTACGGTACTGCAAAGACAAGGCGCAATCAGTGCTGTCCGTCGTGAATGTTCCCGAAAGCTCAATCGCGCGCGAAAGCGACGTGAGCTTTCCAATTCATGCGGGTGTAGAGGTGGGTGTGGCGTCTACCAAGGCGTTCACAAACCAGTTGGCGGTCTTGATTTCACTGGCTATCACCGCCGCCCGCCAACGCGGCGCAATTGATGCGGCACGCGAAGCTGAACTGGTCAGCCAGTTGGCTCATGTGCCCGGCTTGATCAACCAAGCCCTTGGGTTGTCTGGACACATCTCAGACCTTTCGCGCAAACTGGCCACCGCCTCGGACATCCTGTTTTTGGGGCGCGGATCGATGTATCCGATGGCCCATGAAGGCGCGCTGAAGCTGAAGGAAATAAGCTATATCCACGCCGAAGCCTACGCCAGCGGCGAGCTAAAGCATGGGCCAATAGCCTTGGTTGAGGAAACTCTGCCCGTCGTAGTGTTGGCCCCGCGCGATACGCTATTCGATAAAACCGTATCCAACATGCAAGAAGTCATGGCTCGCAAAGGCATGGTCTTGCTTGTATCAGATGCGGCCGGGATCGCGCAGGCAGGGGACGACGTGTGGGCGACGATCCAGATGCCTGATGTTGATCCGATCTTTGCCCCGCTTGTCTATGTGGTGCCCGCACAATTGCTGGCCTATCACACAGCGGTCCACAAAGGCACAGATGTGGACCAGCCCCGCAACCTTGCTAAATCGGTGACAGTCGAATGACGCCACAAGACGCGCTTGCGGCGCTAGAACAACTGGGCGATGCGGAAAAGGCTGTTGAAATGGAGGCCTACCACAAGATTGAGCGACGCTATCTGGGCGTGCCCAGCGGCACACTTGATGCCCATGCCAAGGACTGGCGCCAAACGCTGAGCCTGCTCGACCGGTTGAGCCTTGCGCAAGGACTGTGGGAAACAGACGTGTTTGAAGCCCGGATCACCGCCGCCAAGCTGCTGACCCAAGCCCGAATTCGCCCCGATGACACACCGGCATGGGATATGATCCAATCGTGGGTCCCCGAATTTGACAGCTGGGCCATTGCAGATGCGGTCAGCAGTGCCGGATCACGCCGTCTGATCGCCGACCCCATGCGGCTGGATGTGGTGGAGGGGTGGACGACCTCTGATCATCTGTGGACCCAACGCGCGGCGTTGGTCATGACATTGCCGTGGACCAAACAGTCCCATCCCAAACCCACCGAGCTAGAGGCACGGGAACGGATTTTGGTTTGGGCGGCAGGCTATGTCGCGAATCCTGAATGGTTCATCCAGAAGGCCATAGCATGGTGGTTGCGCGACCTAAGCAAGCGCGACCCCGAACGTGTCCGGGCCTTTGTCACAGTTCATGGTGACAAAATGAGCAAATTCGCCCGGACGGAGGCCCAAAGGCTTCTTAAACCGGCTTAAATCCGCCGATTTCGGCATTTCCTACGCTTTGAACACCTTAATTTCGACAAGCGGCATTATTTTGACATGTTCCTGCCACAAACCGGCAAGAATGTGTTCGAACTGGTGCAGCTTAGTGTTGTTTCTATGGTTAACGATTAGCCCAGTACGACGATGAGTACGGTCCGCTCCCTTGGGTTTGGGCCGTACTCTTTGGCATTCCCCCAGCCCGCCAATCGCATCGAAACACGGCGCAGCACGCCCATGCCACAGCACAAAACCCATCTCTATTCGCGGCGAGGCCTTGCCCTTTGACGCCCCCTCCCCTAACAGGCCCAGCTAACAGGAGCCACGTCCCGGGAATACCAATGTCAGGCCAACGTAAACGCCTCGTAATGAAATTCGGCGGCACGTCTGTCGCCAACCTTGACCGTATCCGCCGTGCCGCCAAGCGCGTCGGTGTTGAGGTCGCGAAGGGCTACGATGTCATCGTGATCGTGTCGGCCATGTCCGGCAAAACCAACGAGTTGGTCGGCTGGGTTAATGAAATCTCACCGCTGCATGATGCACGCGAATACGATGCAGTTGTGTCGTCAGGTGAAAACATCACCGCAGGGCTGATGGCCCTCGTGCTGCAAGAAATGGACGTGCCCGCACGGTCATGGCAGGGATGGCAAGTGCCGGTGATGACGACATCTGCGCATTCCAGCGCCCGGATCGAAGAAATCCCGACCGAGAATTTGGCCACCAAATTCGACGAAGGCATGAAGGTCGCGATTGTCGCGGGCTTCCAGGGTATCAGCCCCGAGGGCCGGATCACTACGTTGGGACGGGGTGGGTCGGACACGACCGCCGTGGCCTTTGCGGCCGCATTCAACGCAGAACGTTGTGACATCTATACTGACGTCGACGGCGTCTATACCACTGACCCGCGCATCACCAAAAAGGCCCGGAAACTAGACCGGATCGCCTTTGAGGAAATGCTAGAACTTGCGTCCCTTGGGGCCAAAGTGCTGCAAACCCGCTCGGTTGAGTTGGCGATGCGCTACAAAGTGAAACTGCGCGTTCTGAGCAGTTTTGAGGAACAATCTGACGACGCTGGCACGCTTGTGTGCGACGAGGAGGACATCATGGAAAGCAATGTTGTGGCCGGTGTGGCCTATTCCCGCGACGAGGCAAAGATGACGCTGGTGTCGGTGGCGGACCGCCCCGGGATCGCCTCTGCGATCTTTGGCCCATTGGCGGACGCTGGTGTGAACGTCGACATGATCGTTCAGAACATCTCGGAAGAAGGGCGCACTGATATGACGTTCTCTTGCCCCGTAGATCAGGTCCTCAAGGCAGAGCGTGCGATGCAAGAGGCCCGTGAGGTTGGCTCGATCAACTTCCACGACCTGATAGCCGACACTGAGGTCGCCAAGGTATCTGTAGTTGGCATCGGAATGCGCAGCCACGCAGGTGTTGCCGCCAAAATGTTTAAAGCCCTCAGCGATGAGAACGTGAACATCAAGGTCATCACCACCTCCGAAATCAAAGTCTCGGTCCTGATTGATCGCAAATACATGGAGCTTGCCGTGCAAGCCCTGCACGACACGTTCGAATTAGAAAAAGCCTAAAAATGCATCTGGGGCGACACGTTTCGCCCCAAACCGCATCACTCAAAGCAATTTTCAGCCCACGTGATTTTTCATGCCCCTTTCACTGGGTGGGCTTTGCCGTCATAGTGCCTCCTCAGGGAGGGTCACATGGTACAAACCAAAGACTCAGATAGCCGCAGACTTTTGCAACGCCTACAAGGCGTTATGGCCGAAGCAGGCGAAGGCCAGGCGCGGCTAGATCGCATTACAGCGCTTGTGGCAGATAGTATGGGCACTGAAGTGTGCTCCGTGTATCTGCACCGCGATGCCGAAACGCTAGAGTTATGCGCAACCAAAGGTTTGAACGCCGAAGCTGTGCACGTCACCCGTATGCGCGTGGGCGAAGGCCTTGTGGGCCGCGTGGCCAAGCGCGCCGCCCCAGTGAATGCATCTGACGCTCCTAGTTCGCCCGGTTTTCGCTACATGCCAGAAACCGGCGAAGAGATTTATTCCAGTTTTCTCGGTGTACCCATTCAGCGCCTTGGCGAAACGTTGGGTGTTTTGGTCGTACAGTCCAAAGACGCACGCAGTTATACCGAGGATGAGGTCTACGCCCTTGAGGTCGTGGCGATGGTTCTGGCCGAAATGACTGAACTGGGCGCATTCGTCGGTGAAGGCGAAGCCCTGCGCGCGCGCCACAAAAGCCAAGTTCTGTTTCGCGGCGGCACTGCGCAAGAAGGCGCGGCTGAGGGCGTCGTCTTTTTGCACAACCCACGGGTGGTCATCACCAACCCCGTTGCCGACGACCCCCAAGCAGAGCTAGAGCGCCTGCGCGCGGCCGTTGATATCCTGCGGGTCTCGGTCGATGAAATGCTCGAAGGCGCCAGAGGCGACAAGGAGCAGGTGGAGGTCATTGAGGCTTACCGGATGTTTGCCAACTCCCGCGGGTGGCTGCGCCGGATGGAAGAAGACATTGATCTTGGCCTAACGGCCGAAGCCGCCGTCGAAAAAGAGCAATCCACGGCCCGTGCCCGCATGGGCCAAGTGCCGGATCCTTACCTGCGTGATCGTTTGGCTGATTTGGACGATTTGTCTAACAGACTGTTGCGGCAGTTAACCGGCCAAGCCACCGTCAGCGCCGAGGCCCTACCTAACGGTGCCGTCCTTGTGGCGCGCAACATCGGGCCGGCCGAATTGTTGGAATATGGACGTGGCCTCAGCGCGGTCATCCTAGAAGAAGGCTCGGTTGGATCGCACGCGGCGATCGTGGCGCGGGCTTGGGCCATTCCGCTGGTGATCAACTGCAAAGGCATCACCACCGAAGCGCTCAACAATGACGTGGTTCTGGTGGATGGCGACCAAGGCATTGTGCACCTTCGTCCTGACGACAGCGTACGCAATGCCTTCCGCGACAAGTTGGAAATGCAGGCCGCCGCGCTGGAACGCTATGCTTCTATCCGGGACAAACCTGCCGAAACCCAATGCGGCCGCCGCATCGAGTTACAGATGAATGCAGGACTGATGGCCGATCTGCCGTCTCTGTCTACTTCGGGGGCCGAAGGCGTAGGGCTGTTCCGCACGGAATTGCAGTTTTTGACCCGCAGCAGTGTGCCCAAACGCGGCGAACTGGCCAGCCTGTACAAGCGCGTGATGGATGCGGCGGGCGGCAAAGAGGTCACGTTTCGCACGCTTGATATCGGCTCCGACAAGGTGCTGCCCTACATGAAACCCACCGAGGAACCCAACCCGGCCATGGGCTGGCGCGCGATCCGTGTGGGGCTTGATAAGCGCGGCGTGATGCGGATGCAGCTTCAGGCGTTGATCCGCGCAGCAGAGGGCCGCCCCCTTACGGTGATGTTCCCCTTCATAGCCCAGTTAGAGGAATTCATCAGCGCGCGTGAAGCGCTCTTGCTGGAAATGCACCGCGAAAAAAGCCTCAACCACATCCTGCCCGAAAGCCTCAAGATCGGCGCGATGCTCGAAACCCCCTCTATGGCGTTTGCGCCTCGGCGGTTTTTTGAACTCGCGGATTTCATCTCAATCGGTGGCAATGATCTCAAGCAGTTCTTCTTTGCCGCGGATCGTGAGAATGAGCGGGTGCGACGCCGCTACGACACGCTCAACGTCAGCTTTCTATCGTTGATCGAGCAAATCGTGGACCGCTGCGCCGAGACGAACACACCTGTCAGCTTCTGTGGCGAAGACGCGGGCCGCCCGATTGAGGCGATGTGTTTTGCCGCGATGGGCTTGCGCAAGCTGTCGATGCGCCCGGCCTCAATCGGTCCGGTCAAGCATTTGCTACGGCGCACTGATCTGGACGAAGCGCGTGCGGTGATTGACGCTGCACGCACATCCGGGGCGCAAAGCGTACGTCCCGCCGTGATGGATTGGCTCAAGCGCCGGGGATAACGCGGCTTGCGTCGAACCAGCCTACACGTTTCGCAGCCGCATCAAGAGCGGCCTCAACCGACGTGAATGCTTCTTGGCCGTAGTACCCGATGGCAAACCACCCGCGCCCGTCCTCTGGATCGCGGCGGAATTCCTCGAATCCAAAGCTGCCATCGGGGCGTTGAAATACGTCCACGCAAATTGTGTCGCCGTCATGATTGATTGAATGGATGACCGTGTAGGCATGTGCCATGCAGTTATCCCTAACGGACGTGCGGCGCGGACAGCAAGATGCGCAGATCATCCACCAGCGCCTCCAGCGGACGCCCTGTTTCATGACTTAATTGCATCAGCCCAAACTGCACCCGCGCCATATCTTGGTAATAGCTCGTGAACACATAGTTCGTTGCGGCACCTGCCGCCGCCCCCAATAATGGTACGGATTGCGCGGCCAGCTTTTGGCCCAAAACCATCGACAAACGCGGCGCCACAGCGGCAATCGCTTTGCTGACCGCGCCGCCCGATAGGGTCAGCCGCAGCGTAAGAAAACTGAGGTCCGTTCCGTCATCGGCCTCTAAGGGTCCAGCGGCCGCGAATACTTGCAGGCACGCCGCTCTGCCTTCTGGGTCTTGAGGGTTGATCCCGTGTTCTTGTGCAATGCCTTGAATGGCGCGCAAAAGAACGGTCGTCGTCACGGGCAATTCCGCAAGCGCCGATGGTAACCCGCCCAGGCCACCAACCGCCCCAGTGCCCAATGTGATCGCGCGGGTCAACCAGTCGGAGGTATCGGGCAGGCGCGCAGTGCGGCTTGCACTCGCAACGTCCATCGCGCTTTCGAGCGCACGAGCGGTCGCGCCCTCAAGCCCCGTTTTTACGGGGTCCGGCAAACGTTCCAGCAGGTTTTCAGCTTGGGAGCCGAGCAACCCCACAAGCTGCATCCCGACGCCGCGGGCATTACGGTGACGGGCTGCAAGCTGGGTTAGGCGTGCATGAGTTTGATCTGCGACAATGATATCATTCATGCACAGAATATGGGGGCAACCGAAGTATCCGGCAAGCTGCGCCTTATGGATGCCGCGATACCGTCCCGGTCACGCCCGTCCAGTCGCCAACGCCCAACACCCGGTCTGGGTTGGTTGGGGGCGGCATCTCAACACCGTTGAGCGCCGAAAACCCTAGGCGACGATAATAAGCAGCGTCGCCCACCAACAGTACGCGCGCGTGGCCCAGCGCCCATGCGCGCGCAAGCGAATCTTGGATCAAAAATGCACCCAGTCCCTCACCTTGGCGTGTTGGGTGTACCGCGACAGGGCCCAGCAACAGGGCCTCGTGATCACCGACCATGACCGGCCAATACCGGATCGCACCACCAATGATGTTCAGGTCATCAACGGCCACAAGCGACAGGGCCCCCACAGGGGCCACATCCTCGCGCAAGCGATAGGATGACAGTGCCGTGCGACCCGGCGCAAAGCACAAATCAAAGAGCGCTTCCACCTCCCACCGGTCCTCGGGGGTTTCCTGCCGTAACTCCACGCGTCATCCGTTCGCTGCCTCTGGTCAGGGGCGTAGCATGAGGTTAGCTGAGGGGCAAACAACCCGGAGGACAGCCATGTATTATCGCCCAGCCGACGGCCACGGCCTGCCAAATAACCCTTTCAACGCAATTGTCGCCCCGCGCCCGATTGGCTGGATTTCATCGCGCAGCGCGGATGGCATCGACAACCTTGCGCCCTATTCGTTTTTTAATGCCGTCGCCTATGTACCGCCGCAGGTCATGTTCGCATCGACATCGGCCAAGCCCGACCAAGACGGCACCAAGGACAGCGTCGCCAACATCCGTGAAACTGGTGTGTTTTGCGTGAACATCGTTGCCCAAAGCGACCGAGACGTGATGAATATCTCATCAGAGGGTTTTGCAAAGGACATCGATGAGTTCGCCAAAAGTGGCGCGGTGAAAACCGAATGTTCCGAAATCGCATGTGCTCGTGTGGATAACGCCCCCGCCGCGTTGGAATGTCAGGTCCGCCAGATCGTGCCTCTTGAAGGCGCGCACAACGTCATGATCATCGGAGAAGTCGTTGGCGTCCACATGCGGGACGATTGCGTGGTCAATGGCCGGTTCGACGTCACACAGTTCCAGCCGCTAACACGCATGGGGTATCGGGATTACGCCGTGATCCGCGAAGTATTTGAGCTGAGCCGACCGGACGATTGAGCTTCAACTCGCAAGCGATAGCAGCCCCCCCGGTGCGCGCGAAATCTGCCCGGATAGCTCCAGCGGTGCAACCAGTGCACTAAAGGCCGAAAGCTCCATCCCGAGATCGCGGGCCAACTGATCTTCGGCCACTGGTGTAATCGCCAAAAGTGCTATGATTTGATCCGGCGGGATGGTGTGCGTGGAAGCCAGTGGCTCCAATGACAGCGCACTTTGCACGGGTTCAGGCGGGGCGGTCATGGTGTCGAGTATATCAAGGATATCCTCCGCACTGCGCACCAAAGTCGCGCCGTCGCGCAGTAGTGCATTACAGCCCGAGGTTCGCGTATCCAGCGGATGACCCGGCACTGCAAGAACCTCACGCCCTTGGTCCAACGCGGCCCGCGCCGTGATCATTGAGCCTGATTTCAGGGCCGCTTCAACCACGACCAAAACAGGCGCTAGCCCCGAGATAATCCTGTTGCGCCTAGGGAAATCACGCGCCTGTGGTTGGTGGCCCATGGGTGCCTCGGATAGACGCAAACCTTGTGCCGCGATCGCGTCACCAAGGACCGCGTTTTCAACTGGATAGATCACATCGACGCCCCCACCGAGCACCGCAATGGTGCCGGTTTCAAGGCTGGCTTGATGAACAGCGGTGTCGACGCCCCGTGCCATGCCTGACACCGTGACAATCCCCGTGGCCCCTAAGTCCTGAGCCAATTTGCGCGCCATCCGCCCGGCCAAGGACGATGCATTGCGTGTTCCCACCAGCGCCACCTTTGGCTTGGTTAACAGTGCCCTATCACCCAATGCCCACAGCGCTGGCGGCGCATCCGCGACCTCCGCAAGCTTTGCTGGATATTCAGCATCACCAAGGCACAATAGCCGCGCGCCGATTTTTTGCGCGGCCTTAATCTCAGCGCGAATAACGCCCTCAGGGCAGATCTGATAGCCCTTCACACCTGCTTCCTGTGCCACATCGGGCAAGACCCCAAGCGCGGCAGCGGCACTGCCGTGCTCCGCCATAAGACGCCGGTACGTCGCAGGTCCAACTCGCCGGGACCGTATCAATTGCAGTCGTGCAAACTTGTCCTCAACATCGGTAACTGGTTGCGCGGAAAACGGACGCGGAGGCTCGGCAAAGCCATCCGTGTCGGCAGTGGATAGAAACTCGGGAGTGTCGTAATTCATGCCCGCCAAGCTAGGCAGGCATGGTTAATTCTTTATGAAGGTTAGCTGCGTGATCGGCGGCGAAATGCAACCATTCCAGCCACTGCAACCATAAGCAACGGGGCAGAGGCCGGCAGTGGGACGGGGGCAACGAGTTGGCCTTGAAAAGTAAGAGATTCTACGGACGCATATGTGGAGTACCGAGTTTCCCAATACCTTTTCGCACCCGGGGCTGTGACCCAAATTGAACTGGTAACCACGATGCCGGCCTCCTCGAAATCAGCCATTTCCATTGTGGTTGGACGGCCATCAACAAGAGGCACCGAAGCATCTGTATCGACCAGTTTCAGTCTGAATTGATTGTAGCGATCATGAATCCCCCCATCGGGTAGCCGCCCCGTTCCAAATGAAAGCTCAATTTCAAGACCCTGAGGTGTGTTTCGATAAATAAAACCGCCAGTTTTGCCGCCCGAACTCCACGCCCGTAAAGGGTCTGATCCGTTGAACGAAAAGACGGTATTCCCAACAAAGCCTCGGCCTCTGTCCGATGGCATCGAAAAGGACCAGTCGATAGTCTTGGCCAAAAGTGGCGCCAATACAGGACTGCTTTCACGACCGGATGGAAATTTTTCTTCGATAGTCCCGCGCAAGGATAGAGAAAAAATATCTACGGTTGAGGCCACAGAAACTGTAGGCAAAACACTTACTACTAAAGCAACGATAGCCGCGCGAGATCGCGCGCAAAGCAATGAAAACATAATAATACCTTTCAAAAACCAGCGTTAACTAAGGTTAATAAATCGTTAACGCCGATTAATTGTTCAGATATTTCAACCCTCAAAGCAATGCGCCAATTTCTCGCGGCTTACGTCTGGGACCCGCCGACCGTTAGCCCACCGATCTTGAGCGTGGGCTGCCCAACACCCACGGGCACCCATTGGCCAGCTTTGCCACAGTTCCCCATACCAGGATCTAGCGCCATATCGTTGCCGATGGCTTGGATGTGTTTCAACGCTGTCGCGCCGTCACCGATCAAGGTTGCCCCTTTCACCGGAGCGCCGACCTTGCCGTCTTTGACCCGGTAGGCTTCGGTGCAGGAAAACACGAACTTGCCATTGGTGATATCTACCTGACCGCCCCCGAAACCCACCGCATAGATTCCGTCCTTTAGGTCCGCGACAATATCTGCGGGGGCAGCGTCTCCGCCGAGCATATAGGTGTTGGTCATACGCGGCATCGGTGTGTGCGCGTAGCTTTCGCGCCGTCCGTTGCCAGTGGCCGCCACCCCCATAAGGCGCGCGTTTTGACGATCCTGCATATAGCCCACAAGGATACCGTCTTCGATCAAAGTGTTCTTGGCACTTGGCGTGCCCTCGTCATCCACGGTGATGGAACCGCGCCGATCCGGGATCGTGCCGTCATCCAACACAGTGACGCCCGGCGCCGCAACACGTTCGCCCATAAGGCCGGCAAACGCGGATGTCCCTTTGCGGTTGAAATCGCCCTCAAGCCCATGGCCCACGGCCTCATGCAGCAAAATGCCCGGCCAGCCTGCGCCCAACACCACGTCCATCACCCCCGCAGGCGCAGGTTCCGCGCGCAGGTTGACCACGGCCACCCGTAACGCTTCGCGGGCAACACTTTCCCAATGGTCGCGCCCGATCAGGCCCGTCAGGCCCACACGGCCACCGCCCCCGGCCGATCCGGTTTCGCGGCGACCTTCATGCTCCACAATAATGCTGATGTTCAGGCGCACCATGGGGCGCACATCGCGGACGTGAGTGCCCTCAGGACGCAAAATTTCGACCTCTTGGATCGAGGCAGCCATAGAAGCCGCCACCTGAACAACCCGCCCGTCCAGACCACGCGCAAAGTCATCGATCTCCCGGAGGGTGTCTACTTTTACATTGAACGCGGCCCCCGCCATCGGGTCCTCATCTGTGTAGAGCCGTTTATTGGTCGCTTGCGGCGCATCAGCGAGAGTCCCGCCGCCCGCACCCACAGCCAATCGCGCGGTCTCCGCTGCGCGGCGCAAGGCCTGCTCGGAAATCTCGGTGGAATGGGCGTAACCCGCCGTCTCACCACGCACCGCCCGCAGGCCAAAACCCTCAGACGCATCATAGCTGGCATTCTTTACACGCCCGTCATCAAACACCAAAACCTCAGAGCGACGGCGCTCGAAAAACAACTCTCCGTCGTCAGCACCCACGAGCGTTTCCCGCAGCAGGGAAAGGCTTTGATCCAAATCAACTTTGGTCTCGAAGGGACGAAATGTCTCACTTTTTACGGCTGCCACGGCTAACTCCTTGATTTCGCTACACCCCGAGATTCAATCAATGGTTGGATTGGCGCCGGGCGGCTTGCATTTGCCCTCTAAGATATGGTTCACACGCCACAGGACGCAACGGGGATTCCTGCAACGACCGTTCAAGACAGCGGGAACCCGGACAACAGGACGATTTGAATGACTTTAGCCAATAAAATGGCCGGCCTTTCGGCCGCCGCCGGCGCGAGCCTTGTCGCGCTCCAAGCCCACGCACAGGATTTGCCTATCATCGGTTCGCCGAAGCCAGGCGCTATTGGGATGCAACCTGCTTCCACGGAACTTGCCCGTGACTTGCAGTGGTTGAACATGTTCCTGCTGGTGATCATCACTGTGATCTCGCTGTTTGTAACGGCGCTGCTGATCTGGGTCATCGTGCGCTACAACGAAAAGCGGAACGACAAGCCCGCAACCTTCACCCACCACTCCACACTCGAAGTCGCTTGGACGATCATTCCCGTTGGTATTCTGGTTCTGATCGGTGGTTTCTCGCTGCCAGTGCTGTTCAAACAGCAGACCATTCCAGAAGGTGACATCTACATCAAAGTGACAGGCCTACAGTGGTACTGGAACTATGAGTACGTGGACGAAGACGTGTCCTTCGACAGCTACATGGTCGGCCACCCCGCCACCATGACAGACGCTGCCGAAGATGCAGGCGCACAGCCTTTCGTTCTGTCGCCCGCGATGGAAGGTATGCTCGAAGAGTACGGCTATTCGCGCGATGAATGGCTTTTGGCCACAGATACCGCAGTTGTAGTGCCTGTGAACAAAACCGTCGTCATGCAAGTGACCGCCGGTGACGTGATCCACTCTTGGACGATCCCAGCCTTCGGCGTGAAGCAGGATGGTGTTCCAGGTCGCCTCGCACAACTTTGGTTCTCGGCTGAGCGCGAAGGCATTTACTTCGGCCAGTGTTCCGAACTCTGCGGCAAAGACCACGCCTACATGCCCATCACTGTCAAAGTCGTGTCTGAGGACGCTTACGCAGAATGGCTCGCGATGGTTAAAGAAGGCGATACCTACGCCTGGTAAACTGCTCTTAGCGCGGCGGCATAAGCTGCCGCGCCTTTTAACCCCGGATGGGAGCCCGCCGGCATGAGTGACGCAAGCTACACTACCCAAGTAGAAAGCCCCGAGGCTTCGTTCGGCGATTATTTCGCCCTGCTGAAACCCCGTGTGATGTCACTGGTGGTATTCACCGCCTTGGTCGGCGTTCTGGTCGCACCTACGGCGCTCCATCCGTTCGAATCCTTTGCTGCTGTTTTGTTCATCGCTGTCGGCGCAGGCGCGTCGGGCGCGCTGAACATGTGGTACGATGCGGATATCGACCGCGTCATGAAGCGCACCGCGAAGCGTCCCGTGCCTGCTGGCAAGGTGACCGCACGCGAAGCATTGGCCATCGGCCTGTTCCTTTCGGTCCTATCCGTAGTGATGCTGGGCCTGACCGCGAACTGGATGGCTGCGGGCCTGCTGGCCTTTACGATCTTTTTCTACGCGGTGGTTTACACCATGTGGCTCAAACGCTCGACACCACAGAACATCGTGATCGGGGGCGCCGCTGGTGCGTTCCCTCCGATGATCGGCTGGGTTGTCGCGACCGGCTCAATTTCAATCGAAGCAGCGCTGATGTTTGGCCTGATCTTCATGTGGACGCCCCCCCATTTCTGGGCGCTGGCGCTTTTCATGAAGTCCGACTACCACCAAGCAAAGGTGCCGATGCTAACCGTAACCCACGGTCGCAAGGAAACCCGCCGCCACATCTGGTGGTACACAGTTGCACTGGCCCCTGTTGCTATCTGGACGGCACTTTCCTCTGTCGGTGGTCCAATGACGCTGGTGGTATTCACGGTTCTGAACGCGATCTTCCTAAAAGGCGCGTGGGACATCTGGCGCCGCGACGAAGCGACCTCCGAGGGCGACGAGTATGCCGTTGAGAAGAAAGTCTTCAAATTCTCGATCCTATACCTATTTGCGAACTTTGGGGTCCTCTTGGCAGAGGCCGCGCTAAAGCTCGTCGGTTTGGGAGGCTGGTAAGGCAATGGCATTTCACAAAGATCACGAACTGCACGAACGCCGCTCTGGCCGAAACTTCGGCCTTTTGGCTGTTTTGATCGGGCTTGTTGGCATCGTCTTTGGCCTGACCGTTGTTAAGGTCACAAACGGCGAATTCGCCGAAGCGTTTGACCATGTGTCACGTCCCGCAATTACGGTGGAGGATACGCAATGATCCTTAGCTGGTTCAGAGGGTTGTCAGACAATGGCCGCGTCGTCGCACAAACGACTGCGGTGGTTATCGGCATGGGCTCGCTCGGCTGGGCGTCAGTACCCTTGTACGATCTGTTTTGCCGCGTGACAGGCTATGGCGGGACAACCGCTATCTCGGACGGCTCCAACATCGAATTACTGGATCGCATGATCAACGTACGCTTCGATGCCTCCAAGGCGAGTGATATGCCGTGGGAGTTCAAGCCCGTCCAGCGCGAGATGGAAATCCGCATTGGTGAAACCGGCCTCGCCTTCTATGAGGCCTACAACCCAACCGACAAGCCCGTGGCCGGCACCGCCAGCTACAACGTGGCCCCCTTTGCCGCTGGCCTGTATTTTGCCAAGATCGAATGCTTCTGCTTTCAAGAGCAAGTTTTGATGCCCGGTGAGCGGATCACAATGCCCGTGACATTCTATGTGGACCCCGACATGGTCGACGACATAGAAGCCAAGAGCATTTCCGAAATTACCCTGTCCTACACGTTCCACGTGACGGACATGCCCGAAGAATTCGCCGGTGTGACGACGTTCACGCCGCAGACACAGACAAACTAAAAGAAGACCGGAGGGACACCCATGGCTGGTGCCAAAAATCACGACTATCACATCCTGCCACCCTCGGTGTGGCCCTTCGTGGGCTCTGTGGGCGGCTTCGTCATGCTATTCGGGGCAGTGCTTTGGATGCACGGCTCCGGCCCCTACCTGTTCGGCATGGGTTTTGTAGCGGTTCTGTTCACAATGTACGCATGGTGGGCTGACGTTATCCGCGAAAGCCACGCAGGCGACCACACACCCGTGGTTCAAATCGGCCTTCGCTATGGGTTTATCTTCTTTATCATGTCCGAAGTTATGTTCTTCGCCGCATGGTTCTGGAGCTTTTTCAAGCACACGATCTATCCGATGAACGAGTATGTAGGGTCCACCTACGTGCCGCCAGAGTTCTACCAGGTTGACCCCCTGCACCTGCCCCTGATCAACACGCTGATCTTGCTGCTGTCGGGTGCTGCGGTCACATGGGCACACCACGCACTGGTTCACGGCGGCCCACGCCGCGACGTTGAACATGGCCTGCTGGCTGCTGTTATCCTCGGCGTCGTATTCACGTTCTTCCAAGCCTACGAATACCGCTACCTGCTCGTCGACCAAGACTGGACATTCGGCGGCGACAAGTTCTTCGCCAACTTCTTCATGGCAACGGGCTTCCACGGTCTGCACGTCGTAATCGGGACGATCTTCCTATTCGTCTGCTATCTGCGCGTCCGTGCAGGTCACTTCACTGCCGAGCGTCACATCGGTTTTGAAGCCGCCGCATGGTACTGGCACTTTGTGGACGTTGTCTGGTTGTTCCTGTTCTTTGCGGTCTATATCTGGGGCCTCTAGGTCCGCCGCAACAACACGCAGCTTTTGCAGCGCGGGGGGAACCTCGCGCTGCTTTTCGTTGAAAGGGTGACATCCATGCGCTTTATCTTTCCTGTCCTGCTCGGCCTGATCGGCTGTGGTGTTCTGCTGTCGCTTGGGATGTGGCAGGTTGAACGCCTCGCGTGGAAAAACGCGATCCTCGCAGAGATCGACGCGCGCATCTTTGATGCCCCTGCCCCCCTGCCTGCTGCCCCCACGGAAGAGGCCGACAAGTACCTTGCCGTCACCGCCGCCGGCACGCTGACGGGTCCGGAAATACATGTGTTGGCGTCAGCCAAGGGCCTTGGCGCGGGCTACCGCGTGATCCAAGCGCTCGATCTGGACGGTCGCCGCATCATGGTCGATCTGGGGTTTCTCCCGCTTGAGCTAAAGGATGCCATGCGCGCAGACCGCGACGTCACGGTCACCGGCAACCTGCATTGGCCCAATGAGATCAATTCCTCAACCCCCGAAACCGACACCAACCGCGCCATTTGGTTTGCGCGCGATGTTCCCACCATGGCCGCACATCTTGGTGCAGAACCTACGCTGATTATTGCGCGCGAAACCACGCCGACGCAGCGCGCCCTTACCCCGTATCCCGTCGACAGCGGCACCATACCCAACGACCACCTCAGCTATGCCATCACGTGGTTCGGCCTTGCGGCTGTGTGGTTGGGGATGACACTCCTTTGGATGTGGCGTATGAGGCGGAAACCATGAAAAACAGGCCTGTGTGATGCGATATATCTCAACCCGCGGCAACGCCCCCGCTCTGAGCTTTGAAGACACGATGCTGACGGGCCTCGCCCGGGATGGCGGGCTGTACGTACCTGAGACAATCCCAACGCTGAGCCATGGTGATATCGCGGCGATGGCGGGCCTGTCCTATGAAGAAATCGCCTTCCGGGTCATGCGTCCCTTTGTGGGCGATACCTTTACGGATGAGGTTTTTGCGGACCTAATTGCCAAGGCCTATGCGGGTTTTGGCCATGATGCTCGCGCGCCACTGGTGCAACTGGCCCCGAACCATTTCCTGTTGGAACTGTTCCACGGGCCAACGCTGGCGTTCAAAGATTTCGCTATGCAGCTGATCGGTCAGATGTTCCAAGAGGCGCTGAGCCGCAGTGGCAAGCGCGTGACCATCGTTGGCGCGACCTCTGGCGACACTGGCTCTGCCGCGATTGAGGCATTCCGTGGCCTGTCGAATGTGGATGTGTTCATCCTCTATCCTCATGGACGTGTCTCTGAGGTGCAACGCCGCCAAATGACCACGCCGACCGAGGACAACGTCCACGCTCTCGCGCTGACGGGTGACTTTGATGATTGTCAGGCACGCCTGAAGGACATGTTCAACGACTTCGACTTCCGCGATGGCGTACGGTTGGCTGGCGTGAACTCCATCAACTGGGCGCGGGTTTTGGCGCAGGTCGTATACTATTTCTCATCCGCAGTGTCGCTTGGCGCACCACATCGCCCCATCAGCTTTACGGTGCCCACCGGGAACTTTGGCGACATCTTTGCCGGCTATATTGCCAAGCGTATGGGTCTGCCGGTCGAAAAACTGGTCGTCGCGACCAACCAAAACGACATCCTGCACCGGTGCCTAATGACCGGCGGCTATGTGACCGACAGTGTGATCCCCTCGATCAGCCCGTCGATGGACATTCAGGTGTCTTCCAACTTTGAGCGCGCGTTGTTCGATGCCTATGACCGTGATGGCGCGGCCGTCTCGCAATTGATGGCAGAGCTAAAGGCCGGGGGCTTCCATGTCTCCCAAGGTGCGCTGGAAACTTTGCGCGATATCTACGCCTCGGGCCGTGTGTCCGAGGAAGACACCTCTGCCATGATCACCGATGCCTTGGCGCGCACGGGCGAGGTTTTGTGCCCCCACTCTGCCATTGGGGTAAAGGTCGCCGAAGACCACCAAGGCGCTACGCCGATGGTCACGTTGGCGACTGCGCACCCTGCGAAATTCCCCGCCGCCGTCAAAGACGCGACCGGGCACCACCCCGCGCTGCCCCCCCGCATGGCCGATCTATTTGACCGGCCCGAACGCGTGACCCGCGTCGAGAATGATCTCACCGCCCTCGAAGAGTTGATCCGCGCCCGGATCAGCGTAGGAACCCATCAATGAGCACGCAAGTTCACCGCCTTTCCAACGGCTTTCGCGTTGTGACCGAATATATGCCGGGGCTGCAATCCGCTGCCGTTGGCATCTGGGTCAGCGCCGGGGGCCGCCATGAGCGGCTAGAGCAGAACGGCATCGCCCATTTTCTGGAGCATATGGCGTTCAAGGGCACGGCACGGCGCAGCGCGCTGCAAATTGCAGAAGAAATTGAGGACGTGGGTGGCTATATCAACGCCTACACTTCCCGTGAGGTGACAGCCTATTATGCCCGCGTTCTTAAGGACGACGTGCCATTGGCCGTTGACCTGATCTCGGACATCTTGCTGAACCCCACCTTTGACGACCGTGAGATCGAGGTTGAGCGCGGCGTGATCCTGCAAGAGATCGGCCAATCGCTCGATACACCCGACGACATTATCTTTGATTGGCTCCAAGAGGCCGCGTATCCCGAGCAACCGATTGGCCGCACGATCCTTGGCCCCTCCGAGCGGGTAAAGGCCTTTGGCCGCACAGACCTTTCGGGCTTTGTGAACGAACACTACGGCCCTGAACAAATGATCCTTTCAGCAGCCGGTGCCGTCGATCACGACGCATTGGTGCGACTGGCTGAGGCGACCTTTGGCCACCTGACGCCCGGTACGGCAGGGCTGGCCCAGCCCGCGCAGTTCAAAGGCGGTGCGTTCCAACAGGTCAAAACCTTGGAACAGGCGCACGTGGCCCTCGCGTTTGAACAACCCGGCTACCGCGACGATGAAATCTACACCGCACAGATTTATGCAGCGGCCTTGGGCGGCGGGATGTCATCGCGCCTATTCCAAGAGGCGCGCGAAAAACGCGGCCTGTGCTATACGATCTTTGCTCAAGTCGGCGCATTTAACGATAGCGGCATGATGACCGTCTATGCGGGCACCGGCGCTGAGGATGTAGCGGGCCTGACCCACCTCATCATTGATGAGCTAAAGCGCGCGGGCGATGATATCTCAGCCGTTGAGGTCGACCGCGCACGGGCACAAATGAAGGCTGGTATGCTGATGGGCCTCGAAAGCCCGTCTTCGCGCGCAGAGCGTTTGGCCCGTGTGGTTGCGATATGGGATCGGGTGCCCCCGCTTGAGGAATCAGTGGCCAAGATTGACGCCGTGGACGCCGCCGCTGTCCGCGCCCATGCCGCAGCACTTTGCGCCCAGGCCACCCCCGCGATCGCAAGCTATGGACCCGTCAGTGACATGCCCCACCGCGATACCCTCGTGGAGCGGCTGATCGCCTAATGCTGGGCCGCACGCGGAAAGTCAGGATAGAGACCGAGCGTATGACGCTCCGCCTGCCCGCGCACAGTGACTTTCGTGCGTGGACAGGCTTGCGCGCCCAGTCTGCCGACTTTCTACAACCGTGGGAACCCGCTTGGGCGGCCGATCATCTAACGCGCAAGGCGTTTACCAACCGCATCTATTGGGCGCAGCGGGCGTGGACAAACGGATCGGCCATGGCGCTGTTTCTAGAACGCCGCCAAGATGGTGCGCTGATGGGGGCCCTTACGCTGGACAATATCCGCCGGGGGCCCGCGCAATCAGGCACGCTGGGGTATTGGATTGGCGCGCCCTTTGCCCGCCAAGGTTATATGTCCGAGGCGATCAAGGCGACCGTGCACCATGCGTTTCATGCCCTCGATCTGAGCCGGATTGAGGCCGCGTGTTTGCCCGAAAACACCCCGTCGCGTGGGGTGCTGGAACACTGTGGGTTCAAATACGAGGGCGTCGCACAAAGCTATCTGCAGATCGCGAACCGTTGGCGCACCCATGTATTGTATGCCAACCTACGCCATGACCGACGGGGCCGCACGGACGCGGGCTAGAGACGCGCAATTGCCAGTGGGCAGCACTGCTCTATCTTTTCGGTTGGATAGAGGAGTGCCTTGATGCTGAGATTATTCGCGACCTGCCTATTGCTTGCCCTGCCGTTTGCCGCCGCTGCGCAAGACCGCAGGGCCAGTCATTGCATTGCCATCGCTGACGCAGCACCCGGGTTGGAGTACATCCAAAAGGCTGCCTACGGCTCCCCCCTGCCTGACGAATTCACCACCCGCATCCACTTTATCGATCATGCGATGTTCCTGATCGAAACCCACGGCGGACTGCGACTGGTCACGGACTATTCCGGATCTCTGGGGGCAACCCCGATGATCCCAGACGTGGTCACGATGAACCGCGCGCACACAACGCATTTCACCGACTTCCCAGATCCTGCAATCCCCCATGTACTGCGCGGTTGGTCCGAGACGCGCGGCATGCCCGCCAACCACCACCTTGATCTGGGCGAAATGCTGGTCCGCTCAGTCTCGACCGATATCCGCAATCGGTTTGACAACGGGCGGATTGAAAACGGCAACTCCGTCTTTGTGTTTGAGGTGGGCGGATTGTGCATCGGGCATTTGGGGCACCTGCACCATGAACCCAACGCCGCCCAATATGCCGCAATCGGACGCTTGGATGTGGTGATGGCCCCAATCGACGGCGGCTTTACCGTTCCACTCGAAACCATGACCGCGATTGTGGCCCGCTTGCGGTCATCACTGGTTATCCCGATGCATTGGTTCTCACTCTCGTCACTTGACCGTTTTCTCGAAGGCATGGCGGCGGAGGGCTTTGTGATTGAACGCGACGGCGCGCACAGCATGGAAGTCTCCTTGCGGAACCTACCCTCACAGCCCACAGTGCGCGTGCTGATGCCGCAATGGCTGAACACCCCAACAACCGACTAAATACACTGGCCTTCCCTAACGAGCTGCGTAGTTCCCCACACATGACCTTGCATCCCTTTGATACCGCCGAGGCTGCGTTGCACGCAGCCCTGCCCACCGCCTGTTTTCGTGACCTGACCCCCGCATACCTAGAGGAACCGCGTGGACGTTATGCCTCGGCGGGGGGGCTGCTGATTGCACCCAGCACCACAGACGAGGTCGCTACAGTCTTGCGCATTTGCAATGACGCACGCGTGGGCGTGGTGCCATATGGCGGCGGCACTGGGCTGGTGGGCGGACAAATGGCCCCAGACGGGCCGAAGCCAGTGATCCTATCGATGGAGCGTATGACAGCCATCCGCAGCATTGATCCTGATGGGTTCAATATGGTGGTTGAGGCCGGTGCCATCCTTGAGACCATCCAAAAGGCCGCCGCAGATGTGGATCGACTGTTTCCCTTGTCGCTGGCCTCTCAGGGGTCCGCACGGATTGGCGGCAACCTCGCGACCAACGCGGGCGGTGTGAACGTTCTGCGTTATGGCAACACCCGTGACCTTGTTCTGGGGATTGAGGCTGTCCTCCCCGACGGCACAATCCACCACGGGCTCTCGGCGCTGCGCAAAAATAACACAGGCTATGATCTGCGTCACCTTCTGATTGGCTCAGAGGGCACGCTGGGTATTATCACGGCGGCCACGCTCAAATTGGTCCCGCGCCCATCATCGCAGGCCACCGCGCTTTTGGCGGTGCCGGGCCCCAAGGCCGCGCTTGAGCTGCTTTCACTTGGACGGAAACACCTAGGCGAGGCGATTTCTGCCTTTGAATTGATGCACCGTATGGGATTGGATTTCCTCGCAGAGGTTGGTCCAGACGTGCGTGCCCCATTTGAGACCCCGCCCGAATGGATGGTCCTGATTGACGTCGGCACATCCGGCACGCTTGTAGCCCAAGACGCGCTTGAAGCCCTTTTTGCCGAGGCCTTTGAAGCCGGGCTGGTAAGCGATGGTGTGATTTCGCAGTCAGAAACCCAACGCGGCGCGTTTTGGGCTATTCGTGAACAAATACCTGAAGCCAATCGTCGGATCGGTTCGGTTTCGAGCCACGATATATCTGTGCCCATCGCGGCCATCCCCGGCTTTATCGCCGAGGCCCCGGGGCGGCTGGCTGAACTGGGAGATTGGCGGATCAATTGCTTTGGCCACCTTGGCGACGGCAACCTGCACTACAACGTTTTTCCGGTGCGCGGGAAATCCAGATCAGATCACGACAACCTTCGCCCCGCGATCAAGGCCTGCGTGCATGATCTTGTCCACGAAATGGGGGGATCAATCTCAGCGGAGCATGGGATTGGGCGCACAAAGGTTGCCGACCTAGAGCACTATGGCGATCCGGGCAAACTGGTGGCGATGCGCGCGATCAAGGCAGCCCTTGATCCGATAGGCATTATGAACCCCGGTGCCGTCCTGCCGACGCGTTAACACGCCCTAATGATGTGTATATGGCCCCGCCCAAAAACGACACGCTCCGCGGGGGGAACAGCGGAGCGTGTCTAGGATGGGGCAAGCAGCGGCAGTTGGGTGACTGCCACACGTAAACGTTAGCGCATTATTGGTTAACGAAGCGTTACCATTCCGGAAAAACAAGCGCCTTTGTGCACGTTTCAAATCCCGTCAAAATCGCAGATGGTGTGAACATCCATGCCCATTCCCTCAAGCAGTTTGCGGCCGCCAAGCTCTGGCAGATCAATCACAAAGGCGCAGGCAATGACCTGAGCACCCAGCTTTTCGATCAGGCTTATACCGGCCTTTGCGGTGCCACCGGTGGCCAAAAGATCATCCACAACGAGGACATGCGCACCGGGTTCCAACGCGTCTTGGTGGATTTCTACGGTGGCCGAGCCGTATTCCAGTTCATAATCCTGTGCATGTACGGCGCCAGGCAGTTTGCCCGCCTTGCGTACCGGCACGAAGCCCGTACCCAACTGGTGCGCCACGGCACCGCCAAGAATAAAGCCCCGCGCCTCTAGCCCGACTACGGCATCAATCCGCTCTCCCGCGTAGGGGGCCAGCAATTGATCCACCGCCAAACGCAACCCACGCGGATCAGCAAACAACGACGTGACATCGCGAAACAGAATGCCTTCGTGGGGGAAATCGGGGATCGTGCGGATATAATCGCGCACATGCTTATGGTTGGCCATGGAACGTGCCTTTCACGTAGGAGGATAATGCCGGCGGATGGCCATCGCATCCTGACCGCGCAACCGTGTACCCGAGTTGCTATCCTCAGAAAAAACTGAGCGACGATACACCGGTGAGCGGATATCCGTCATCAGGCCCAGCGCCTGAACAACTTCCTCTAGCACCACAGACGCAATTGCCCGCCGCGGGGTGTCCACTGACATGGAAATCACTGCTTGGTCAATCCAACTGTTGCGCGCACGGACCATGACTTGGCCCAAAGACAAAACGCGCCCCTCAAGGACAGGAACGCCGGTGTTTACCATCTCCTCGCCAGGGCGGGTATCGAGCACATGCAGTGCAATATCGGGGGGGATGGTGTCCGTGGGGGCCGCGACCTTTAGCTGTATCCCGCCACCCACTTTGTTGATTTCCGCGACCGCCTCCATCAACGCGCGGGTATAGATCCGCTCTTGCCACGGCGCGAGGGCGGGGGTCTTGGTCACAAAACCAACTCGAAGGGCGCTGCGTTTATCTTGCGGCCAATAGATCATCGGCTTGCTACAATCCGCACCGGGCGGGGCCGCACACGCCACCAGTCTGTAAAACGCATCATCACTCAGCAATGCGTCGGTTTGAATAAACTCCTGCGCGGCCGCTGGACACGTCAGCCAAACGAAGATTGCGGCCAACCAATGCCTCACAGTACGCGCCCCGCAACCGCATCCAGCTTGGCCAAAACCGCAGGGTCCCGTTTATCAGGGGCTGTCATAATGGCATGTTCCAGCGCGTGGTCGCAGCCGTGCGCACAGACATCCCGTGCACGCAACATCGCGGGCAGACGCGCCACAAGACCCCGAGCGTTGGCCGAATTCGCCCCCAGCGTAGCGATAATGTCGTTGATTTGCACGGCCCCGTGGTCGGGGTGCCAACTGTCAAAATCGGTGATCATCGCGACAGATGCATAGCACAACTCGGCCTCCCGCGCGAGTTTTGCCTCCGGCATGTTGGTCATCCCGATCACGTCCGCGCCCCAACTTTCGCGGTACATTTTGCTTTCGGCCACGGTGGAAAACTGCGGTCCCTCCATCGCGAGGTATGTCCCACCATCATGGCACGTCACGCCCTGTGCGCGGCCCGCCAACAAGCACGCTTCGCGCAGACGTTCGCAAATAGGATGTGCTACGGACACATGCGCCACACAGCCCGTCCCAAAGAACGACTTTTCCCGCGCAAACGTTCGGTCAATGAATTGATCTACCATGACAAAATCGCCCGGCGCCATGTTTTCGCGAAAGGACCCACAGGCCGATACGGCGATCACATCCGTAACACCCAGCCGCTTGAGCGCGTCGATATTGGCGCGGTACGGTACAGTGCTGGGCGAATGGACATGGCCCCGTCCGTGACGGGGCAAAAACACCATTTCAACCCCATCAAGCCGCCCTGTCAAAAGGGCATCAGACGGGGCACCCCACGGTGTTTCGACCGTGACCCACGCCGCATCCTCCAGCCCGTCGATGTCATAAACACCAGAGCCGCCGATAATGCCAATCTTTGCCTGTCCTACCATCTGGCAGCCTTTTTCATTGTCGAAAATCGCGTGGAACATCACCCAGAGCGGATCTTATTGCAACGCGTCCCTTGCGATACGGCCCAAAGGCCCCCTCAAAGGCCTAGGCTGCACCACGTCCATGGCGTTTGCGCACGCAAACGTTGTGTTTTTTGGGCGTTGTGTGTTAGGCGGGCACCAAGAGATCACTCCAGACTATCATCCCCATAGGTTTTCGCTCTATGTCACGCACCCTCTTGGCGGCGCTTGCGCCCCGTTTTGCAACACCCTCCGGCGGCACGCCCCTCACTCCGGCGCAGATTCGCACTGACCTTTTGTCGGGGCTCACCGTGGCGCTGGCACTGGTGCCCGAAGCCGTGGCATTCGCCTTTGTCGCAGGGGTTCACCCGCTCGTGGGCCTTTATGCGGCCTTCCTTGTTGGCCTGATCACAGCCGTGATCGGTGGCCGTCCGGGCATGATTTCGGGTGCAACGGGCGCCTTGGCGGTTGTCATGGTGGCATTGGTGGCACAACACGGTGTCGAATACCTGTTTGCGACTGTTGTTTTGATGGGTCTTTTGCAGATCACAGCCGGCGTTCTGCGCTGGGGTAAATATATTCGCATGGTGCCGCACCCGGTCATGCTGGGCTTTGTGAACGGCCTCGCGATCGTAATTTTCCTTGCGCAGTTGACCCAATTCAAAACCGCTGAGGGCAATTGGATGCCCGGCAACCAGATGGTTGTGATGCTGGGTCTTGTAGCGTTGACCATGGGAATCATCTACCTGATGCCGCGCCTAACCAAGGTGATCCCGGCCCCGCTGGCGGGTATCGGTATTGTTGCAGCTTTGGTGATTGGCCTCGGGATTGACGTACCACGTGTGGGCGATCTGGCTTCGATTGAGGGGGGCCTGCCGCAGTTCCACATCCCCATGGTGCCGCTGAATTTTGAAACGTTCCAAATCATCCTGCCCTATGCACTGATCCTTGCCGCAATTGGCCTGATTGAGAGCCTGCTGACCCTCAACCTTGTGGGTGAAATGACCGGCCAACGCGGTGGCGCCAGCCAAGAATGCGTCGCACAGGGTGTGGCCAACACAGTGACCGGCTTTTTCGGCGGCATGGGTGGTTGCGCGATGATCGGCCAATCCATGATCAACGTGAAATCCGGCGGTCGCACGCGGCTTGCGGGCATTGCCGCGGCCCTGTTTTTGTTAGCGTTTATCGTTGTGGCCTCTCCCGCGATTGAACAAATCCCACTCGCGGCCCTCGTGGGGGTGATGTTCATGGTGGTGATCGGGACATTCGCTTGGAACTCCCTCAAAATCCTACGCAAAGTGCCCCTGACAGACGCGGTCGTCATCCTTTTGGTGACGGTTGTGACGGTCCTGACTGACCTTGCTGTAGCGGTGATCGTGGGTGTAATCGTCTCGGCCCTCGCCTACGCATGGCAGAACGCCCGCCGTATCCACGCGACAACCTACGAAACCCCCGAAGGTGCCAAGGTGTACCAAGTTCAAGGGCCCTTGTTCTTTGGCTCGGCCACTGGGTTTGTTGAGATGTTCGACATCAAGAATGACCCCGGAATGGTTGTGGTCGACTTTGCGGGATCGCGCGTTGCGGACCAATCCGCGCTGGAGGCCATCGAAAACGTCGCTGCCAAGTATGAGGCCGCCGGAAAACGCATCCAGTTGCGCCACCTAACCCGCGATTGCCACGCGCTGCTGAATAAGGCCGGGCACCTGATGGTCGATAGCGATGACGACCCCGATTACGCCATCGCCGCAAACTATTCGGTACGGACCGGTATCTTGGGCGGTGGACATTAGACGCAGTTGACTCTACCCCCCGAGGCACCACATGTTGCGCGGCGCAAACACTTTTCGCGCCCTGATTAGGAGCCCTCATGCCCGTTGTTGTTGTTGAATCCCCGGCCAAAGCCAAGACAATCAACACGTATTTGGGCAAGGATTACACCGTCTTGGCCAGCTACGGCCACGTGCGGGACCTGCCGCCCAAGGATGGTTCGGTCCTGCCCGACGAGGGGTTTGAGATGCTGTGGGAGGTCGCCTCTGACAGCAAAAAGCACGTCAAAGCCATTGCTGACGCGCTGAAAGACGACAACGAACTGATCCTCGCGACCGACCCCGATCGCGAGGGCGAAGCGATCAGTTGGCACCTGCAAGAGGCCCTGACCAAGCGGAAGTCCATCAAGAAGGATACCAAGGTCAGCCGCGTTGTGTTCAACGCGATCACCAAAACCGCCGTCACCGAAGCAATGCAAAACCCACGCGAAGTGGACCAACCGTTGGTTGAGGCCTACCTTGCCCGCCGCGCCTTGGACTATTTGGTTGGGTTCAACCTGTCGCCCGTTTTGTGGCGCAAATTGCCCGGGTCCCGATCTGCGGGTCGAGTGCAATCCGTCTGCCTGCGTATCATCGTTGAGCGTGAGATGGAGATCGAGGTCTTTAAGCCTCAGGAATACTGGACCGTAAAGGCAGTGCTCGAAACACCGCGGGGCCAGACTTTTGAGGCACGCCTCACGTCATTTGCGGGCAAAAAGCTGGATAAATTCAGCCTCGGCAACAGCACCGATGCCGAAATGGCCGTGCAGGCCATCACCTCACGTGATCTGAGCATCCTGAGCGTCGAGGCCAAGCCCGGCACACGCAATCCCAGCCCACCCTTTATGACATCGACCCTGCAACAAGAAGCCAGCCGTAAGTTTGGCTTTGGCGCGCGACAGACGATGTCCACGGCTCAGCGTCTGTATGAAGCAGGCCTGATCACTTATATGCGGACAGATGGCATCGACATGGCCCCCGAGGCCGTGCACGCCGCACGCGACGCGATCAAGGACCGCTACGGTGCGGAATACGTGCCCAGCAGCCCGCGCATGTACAAGAACAAAGCCAAGAACGCCCAAGAGGCACACGAATGTATCCGCCCAACGGATATGACCCGGTCCGCAGATGAGATCAAAGTCTCGGAGCCGGATCAGCGCAAGCTGTATGACCTGATCTGGAAGCGGACACTGGCCAGCCAGATGGAAGCCGCCCGCTTTGAGCGCA
>NZ_CEZFMW010000025.1:0-32517 GCF_982993085.1 Thalassobacter sp.
GGGGGACAAAACTAATGGATCGAGCAGTTTTTGAAAGAATGGCCGCACAAGAAGAAGTGCATTGGTGGTTCGCCGCGCGCCGCACCATTATCCGCACCGTGATTGACCGAATGATCGACCTGCCCGATGCTCCCCGCATCCTAGAAGCGGGCTGCGGGACCGGCGGCAACCTCAACATGCTGAGCGATTTTGGCACCCTGCGCGCGTTTGAGCTGGACCACGACGCCCGCGCGACCGCCACCCAGAAAAGCGGCGTATCCGTAGCTGAGGGCGCATTGCCCGGCCCCCTTCCATTTGCGTCCGAAAGGTTCGACCTGATCGGCCTGTTTGACGTCCTTGAACACGTCGAGGACCATCAAGCCTCACTGGCTGCCCTGCGCACAAAACTCGCCGCAGACGGGCGCATCCTGATGACGGTGCCTGCGTTTCCATGGCTGTGGTCCGCCCATGACGCATGCCACCACCATTACCGCCGCTACACGCGCAACAGCCTCAAGGCGGTCGCAAACGACGCAGGCCTGCGGGTAGAGCGCAGCTTTTACTTCAACTCCGCGCTGTTCCCCGTCGCCGTGGCAGGCCGTGCGATTAAATCAGTCCTGCGCAGCGATGCCGTCGATGATGCACTGCCCACCCCCATGATCAACAGCGCGCTGCGCAGTGTTTTTGCGGCTGAACGCCACCTTGTGGGCCGCCTTGCCCTGCCCTTTGGCCTCTCGCTCTGCGCGGTCCTATCCGCCAACCCCGACTGATGCGCGCCGCACAACTGACACGCTTTGCCAGTATTGGCGCGCTCGCGACGGGCGTCCATGTGGGGGTCGCGCTGGTGGCGGCACATGCCCTGACGTTCGCGCCACAAATGGCCAATACCGCCGGGTTCTGCGCCGCCGTGCTGTTGTCGTACTTTGGACACGGGCGTTTGGTGTTCGACACGGCCCTACGCCATGGGTTTCACGGGCCACGCTTTCTTGCGACCGCAATTTTGGGGCTCATGGTGTCGTCGTCCATCACCCAGGCAATGACCGTCTGGATCGGCGCGCCGTTCGTCGTCACGATGGGCGTTGTGGCGCTCACGGTGCCGGCGTCCACCTACTTGATGTGCAAATTCTGGGTGTTCCGACCCGCCTATTCCACCACCCCATAAACCGCGAGGGTGGCCCCCGTGATGGGCCGCGCCAGCCCCTCGCAAGTGGGCGGCACCTCCTCGGGGGCCATTGCGCGCACGTAATAATCCGCCCCAGTGGCCCGCAGGATCGCACTCATCGCGTCGCACGTGCCAGCCTGCCTCTGATCCTCATCCCATAGGGCAATCGCGGGCCAGCCGATGGCCTCGGCATGCTCGGCTCTCGGGGCCAACACTTGATCAATCCGCGCACGCGTCAACGCCGCCTGCGCGGGCTGGGCAACAGAAAACAGCTTAAAATCCACATAGGCGCTGCGCTGCGCATAGTGCCTAAACGATGACAGCCCCACAGGAATCACGAACAGCGCATCTTGGGGCGTTTGCGCACGGATTTGCGCCAGTACATCCCGGGTCTCTGCGGGCACAAAGAGCGGCAGGGTCGCGGGCGGAAACACCAACGGCACCGCCAGACACGCACCCACTGTCGCGGCGCGCGGGGCCCACGCGGCCCGGTGCATGAACAATATCGCAACCCCCGCTGCCAACATCACGGCCCCCGCCGCGCTGCCGTTTACAACCATGATCGCCGCCAAAACCACCGCACCGCTCAGGCTGGCGGGCCCCGCCCCCCCGCGCCACATGCCCGCCACTGCCAACACCGGCCCCAACACAAACACCAGCGGGGTGGAGCGATTGGCATCTAGGATAAACAGGGCCGAGGTTTCGCCAACCCCTAGCTTGTAGACCACCACCGTCACCGCATGCAGGACTGTAAAGGCCACCATCAAACCCACACCAAAACGTCCCAGCCAACGGTCCGCCCCCGCAATTAACGCAGCACCGATCCAACCCGCCAACAGATACAGCGTCGTGACTCCAATATCTCTCCACAGCGGATCGTAATGGTGCGGCGCCCGAAACCGGTAGGCATCGGTGATCAAGTCGATCTGAGCCACATCAGCCCCGCCACCCGCCAAGACCCCGCGCCCCACAATCCACACCGCAGGCAACGCCGCGATCAATGCCACAAAGGCCAGCCTCCACGTGGCGCGCGGCTGCGCGAACAACACCCCCAACCCCACAATCCACGCCCCGTGGATCGCGGTCATCGGCTGGGCATAGGCAGCCCCCGCCAGACACAGGCCCGCCACCCCAACACGCCGCCCCAACGCGGCGACAACAGCCAACAGCACGCAGGCCAAAGCCACATTGTGGTGGTGGAAAAATGCGCCGATCAAGCCGCCAAAATCACCGCGCCCCAACCCGTCTAGTGACCCCAAAACCCCCAGCGCCAGCACCACCGGCAAGGCCATCACCGGCGCGCCAAACCCACCAAGTGCGGCCATCATCGCCCCCGAACACACAACCGCCAACGCAATGACCGCCGCATGAAACACAGGCCCAAGGCCCGGACCGTTTTGCCCCATCCAGTACAGCCATTCATAGACAAGCGCGTGGTTGGCAAACATCCGCAGCTGATCATCGCGGGCAAACAGCGCGTCGTTCATTTTGTATTCAGCCAAGGGCGCATAGGCGAAATCATCGCCAAACGGAAACGGCACATGCCCCACAAGCGCATGGGCCATTAGCCCAAATGCCACGGCGAACACTCCTGCAATAAGGGCGGACCGGATTTCCATACGACTTTTGTGGCCGTGCAAGGGGCCTGTGCCAAGTCTACATCCTTGCGTGCCACTACAATACGCGGGCGCGTTGACACAGCGGCCACAGTCGCCACGTGAAATGGGCACAAAAAAGGCCAAGCCGCCCAGCAGCTTGGCCCTCAATATTAAAGCGCCAAAGGCCCTAAAGCATGAACTGATAGGTCGCGGGCGTGTAACGGAACCCATCATCGCGCGGCTCGACGAAACCGACACCGGGGAACGGCATGTGATAGCCCAGCATCGGCAGCTTGTCGGCCGCCAACATGCCCAGAATGGTGCGGCGGGTCGCGGCAGCCGCGGCCTTATCACGGTCAAACCGCACCTCCCAATCGGGATAGCCAAGTGACCAGACATAGTGGTTGGCCAAATCCGCCGTCAAAAGCAACTGCCGCCCCGCGCTCTCGATCATGTAACCCATGTGACCCGGCGTATGGCCAAACATCGCCATCGCCGTCACGCCCGACGCCACGGCCCCGCCTTCCTCCAGAAAGGTCATCTGGTCGGCCAAGGGGGCGACCTTGGCGTCAAAACCCTCGTTCCCCGTGCCGGACATCGTGTCAAATTCGACCCGCCCCGTCAGGTACGAAGCATTGGCGAACGTCGGCGTCCCATCTTCACGGGTCAATCCGCCGATGTGGTCGCCATGGGTATGGGTGATCACGACCTTATCGATCGCATCGGCACTGTATCCCGCCTGCTCCAACAGGTCCGATATCCCTTCACCCGAAAAACCAGTGTCAAACAGGATCAGCTCTGAGCCCGTGTTTACAACCGTTGGATTGAAAAAGAACTGCACCTTATCGTCAGGGATAAACGCCTGCGCCGATGCCTCAGAGAACGTCTTTTCATCGACATTCATGCCAAAAATACCCTGCGGCTCTTCAACGGTGCGGGTGCCTCCCAACAGGGCGGTCACTTCCATCTCGCCGACGGCAAAGCGATGGAACGTGGGCTGCGTATTGCCCAGCTTGTCAGTCATGCCTTGGGCAGCAACAGTGGTTGCACCCGCACCCGCAAAGGGTAACGCAGCAGAGGCTGCCAAGGCTTGGCGACGGGTAAAAGTTGTCATGGGTTTCTCCCTAATAAATGTCTTTTAACACACATAGCGCATCGGCCCGCACAGTCCCGCCCCAGATCCGCACACAAAGCCGTGACACTGGACATCGGCGCGCGCGCATGACACATCCCCGCCCAAAGGAGTCCCCCATGACCACCACCCGTTTTGCCCCTTCGCCCACGGGCTACCTGCACGTCGGCAACCTGCGCACCGCGCTGTTCAACTACCTGATCGCGCGCAAGGCGGGCGGGACATTTATCCTGCGCCTCGACGACACTGATCCCGAACGGTCCAAACCCGAATTCGCCGACGCGATCAAAGAAGACCTCGAATGGCTGGGCTTGGCGTGGGACCGGGTTGAAACACAATCCTCGCGGCTGGAACGCTATGTGGCCGCCGCCGACGACCTGCGCGCCAAGGGCCGGTTCTATGAGGCGTTCGAGACGCCGATTGAGCTAGACCTCAAGCGCAAAAAGCAACTGAACATGGGCAAGCCCCCGGTCTACGACCGCGCAGCCCTCGCGCTAAGCGATGCTGAAAAAGACGCCCTCCGCGCCGAACGCGGCGACGGTGTCTGGCGGTTCAAACTGGACCACACCCGCATCGAGTGGGCTGACCAAATCTTGGGTGAGATGTCGATTGACGCAGCCTCCGTATCGGACCCCGTCCTGATCCGCGGCGATGGCCAGTTCTTGTACACACTGGCCTCGGTTGTCGATGACACGGAAATGGGCGTGACACACGTTGTGCGCGGCTCAGACCACGTCACCAACACCGCGACCCAGATCCAGATCATCGAAGCTCTCGGCGGCGCGGTGCCCAACTTTGCGCACCACTCGCTGCTGACGGGCCCACAGGGTGAGGCACTTTCCAAACGGTTGGGCACACTGTCCCTGCGCGATCTGCGTGCCCGCGGCGTAGAGCCAATGGCGCTCCTGTCGCACATGGCACGCCTCGGCTCGTCTGATCCGTTTGAGCTCCGCACATCCGTTGAGGAACTGGTGGAAAACTTCGACGTGACCCGCTTTGGCGCCGCCCCAACCAAGTTTGATGAGGACGACCTCTTCCCCATCACGGCCCGTCACCTTGCGTCATTGCCACTAGAGGCCGTGGCCTCTGACATTGCCAGCCTCGGCGTGCCCAGCGATCAGGCTGATCGGTTCTGGCGCGTCGTGCGTGAAAACATCACCACCCGCGCGGACATGGCCGCGTGGTGGGCGATGTTCCAAAACGGCGCGACCCCAATCGTAGACGATGAAGACGCCGCGTTCGTCGCGACAGCCTTCGACCTCCTGCCCTCCGCACCCTACGACGACACGACGTGGAGCACATGGACCGCAGCCGTCAAAGAAGCCACAGGCCGCAAAGGCAAAGGACTGTTCATGCCCCTGCGCAAGGCCGTCACCGGCCGCGAGCGCGGGCCTGACATGAGCGACGTCATGGCTCTGTTCCAAATCGCGCCACCGCAGCCATAACAGTAAAGACAAAAGTCCAACGCGCTCACCATAGCGCGTTGGAGCTACCCTGACATACAGCGATTCATACCTAACCTTAATCGTCACGACCTAAGGCCGCGTTCATCCGCGAAGTGGACCTTGCGCGCGCAAAACATTGAGGACGTTGCCCCATCTTCAGCGCTATTTTGGATATTTAAGAACCAAAGAAGCGATTAACCTTAACACGTTATTAAGATCGTTGGTTCACGGTGACGGGGCGGTACAGGCGGGGACGCCGATGACCGTAACCGAAGAAGGAAGGCCCTCCGGCGTAGCGGAGACTTGCGCGCTGCGAGGGCCTGACAGACCAAGCTCAATCTTCAAGAAAAAGAGGCGCCACAATCTGCAGCGCCCCCCTCTTTGGTTTTTAAATATCCACAGCGACGCGCGAAGCGCGGCGCAACCCGTAGGGTCTAGCCACTCACCGCCGCCATGATCTTCGCTTTTGCGCTGTCCGCGTCTTCGCCATAGCTGATCTTTTCGAACAGCTTACCATTCGCATCCAGCACATAGATCGACGCAAAGTGGTCGAGCGTGTAATCGCCATCGCCCAGAGGCCGTTTCTGCCAATAGACCCGCCAACTACGCGCCATAGCCCAAACATCTTCGGGCGTGCCCGTGATGCCTGTCACCCGGTCCGATTGTGCCGTCAAATAGTCCGACAGGAACTCTGACGTGTCCCGCTCTGGGTCCACTGTCACAAAAAAAGCTTCAACATCTGCGGCAGCAGGGCCAAGGTCTTGGAACCATGTTTCCATGTCATAGACCGTGGTCGGGCAGATTTCGGGGCAATGGGTGAACCCGAAGAACAGCAAACTTGGCTGGCCTACGAATGCGGCCTCGGTGATCTCGGCACCTGTGTGATCCATCAGTGAAAACGGCGCGCCGAACTCCACCGAGGTGGCCAAACTGCCCGTCCCCGTACCCGCGCGGCTATCCCACACGACCCGCAACAGCAGCCCTGCCGAAATCGCCAGCACACCAACCGACAGCCCCAACAGGATCGTCAACATTCGTTTCGACATGTCTCTGCCCTCCCGAGCGGTTGGCTAGTTGTGTTTGTCGCCGTGGTTTCCGTGACCATCAGCGCCGATCATCTTGCGCACTTGGTCCAGAGGCAGCACGGCAAAGGGCAATGTGACCTCACCTGCGTTTTCGAACACCAGTGTCACATCGTGGCTAACACCTGCGTCTAGGCCCTGAGGCAGCCCCATGAACATGATGTGCAGCCCTCCGGGAACCAGCTGGACCATTTCACCAGCGGGCAGCGCGATGCCGCCTTCGACCTCGAACATGCGCATGATGTCGCCGTCCATCTCCATGGTGTGCAGCTCGACCTTAGCGGCGACATCTGCACCCACACGGGCGGCGATGAGCGTGTCATCCGTTGCACCCATATTGTGCAACGTCACAAAGCCACCGGCGGCAGGCGCCGCGGGCGGGGTTGCACGGATCATCGCATTCGTGACCATGATATCACCGACCTTGGCCTCGGCCAGTTCACCGTGGCTCATGCCGACTTTGCCGGAGCTTGTCACATTCCCCGCGACGGCACTTGCGTGCGCGCCATCGTGATGGGCAGTGGCGGGAGTGAGAAGGCCAAGGCAAACAGCCGAAGCCAGCGCATAAGACGCAGGTTTCCACATAGGAGTATCCTCTTATTTTACGCCCCGGGCGTCCGATCCAGGGCCAATGCACGCCGCGCGGGTGGCAGTCCGCGCTTTGCTTGGGGCAGATATGGCGTGATCCTATCGGTGGTTCAAGACCAAAGGGACGGCGTGTCGCAGGGCGGCGCCCACGAAAAAACCGCGCCCCGAAAGGCGCGGTTTTCATGTCTCATCAGATCGGTGCTGGCGCTAGTTTCCGTAGGCCACCGATGGCAACCATGTCGTCAGTGCGGGGAAGGCAAACACAACGCCCAGCCCCAACAACTGCAACAGAACGAACGGGATCACGCCCTTGTAGATATGGCTCAGCGAGACACCGGGAGGGCACACGCCCTTTAGGTAGAACAACGCAAAGCCAACCGGCGGGGTCAGGAACGAGGTTTGCAACGTCACCGCCACAAGGATCGCGAACCACACCACAGCGGGGTCTTGCACCTGACCAAAGCCCGGCACAGCCAACTCAAGGCCCTGAATGATCGGCAACATCAACGGCATGATGATGATCGTGATCTCGATCCAGTCCAGCAAGAAGCCCAGCAGGAACACGAGGAACAGGATGAATGCCACGATCATGTAGGGGTTATCAAAGATGCCCAAGATGTGGTTTTCGATGATCTCATCACCGCCGTAACGACGCAGAACAAAGGCAAAGAAGTTCGCCGCAAGGAAGATCCCCACGATGTAACCCGCCGTATTCAGAGTGGACCGTGCGACTTCAACAAAGACTTTGAAGTTCAGCTTGCGGTTCAGCACCGCCAGCATCGTCGCCCCAAACGCACCCAGACCAGAGGCCTCGGTCGGCGTAGCGATACCCGCAAAGATCGAACCCAGCACCAGCAGGATCAGGAACATGGGCGGGACAACAGCCAGCAACACTTCCTTGACCACGGGCCAGCCAACCTCATCGGTTTTCTCGGGCGCAGGCATCGAACTGGGCGAGATCAGGCCAAACACCACGATGAACGTGATATACAGCGCGCCCAGCAACAGCCCGGGGAACAACGCCCCCATGAACAAGTCACCCAGCGAAATGGCCAGCTGATCCGACATGATCACCAACATGATCGACGGCGGGATCAAAATCCCCAACGTGCCAGCAGAGGCAATCGTTCCAGTCGCAATGGGCTTGGAGTAGTTCTGCTTCATCATCGCAGGCAGGGCCATCACACCCAGCAGCGTCACCGACGCGCCGATCACCCCGGTCGAAGCCGCAAGGATGATCCCGATCAGCAGAACCGTCAGGGACAAACCGCCCTTAAGCCCGCCAAACAGCTTTTGCATCGCGTGCATCATCCGCTGCGCCACGCCGGATTGATCCAGCATCAGGCCCATATAGATGAACATCGGCAGCGCGACCAACACAGGGTTCTGCACGATATTACCGAACAGCCGCGACCCCAGCGCGCCAAGGCGTTGGTAATCGATGCCCGTGCGGTCAAACTCAATCACATCGCGGAAATTGGACCGGAACGGATCAAGGAAAATCTCTGCGATCAGCACAAAGATCAGCGATACACCCACCAGCGCGAACGCCACCGGCACACCGCGAAACAGCAGGAAGATGAAAGTGAGGAACATCGCCAGCACGGCGATTTCGTTGAGGGTGATAAACGCCCCCAGGACTTCAAGGATACCCATGATATTGGAGCCTTACGATTTAGGGGCCATGGCGCGCGCGGCACCAATCAGCACAAGGGTCAGGACAAGCGCGATGGCGACAGAAGGGGCGGTCTCAAACGGACCCCACTCGATCTCATCGAAATAGTCGGCACGGGTCACTTGGCGGAAGGTCGTTCCCTCCTCGGAGGTGAAATAGATGAACCACCAGCTTGCGTAATAGACGGCCAAGTTCACCAAGAACATGATCGACGGAAACGCATAGAACAGCTTTTTCCACAGAACCGCATCACACAAGGTGGCCAACCGGCGGGTATAAGTGAACCACGCCGCAGCACCCACGAAAATGAAGCTCACGTTCATAAAACACTTCAAAATCCACAGGTTATGCAGGCCGTTGGGGCTGGAGGATCCCTCCATCGCAGCAACACTGGCAATGGCGTAATGGACCGTCAGATCCCAGCACAGGATCACAAATGGCAAAAACAGCCAAACCAACCCAAAACAATCAATCTTGGCCTGCTTTTCAGGGGCGTAGTTGTCGTAAAAGATGTCCACGCGCACGTGGCCATTGGTTGTCACGGCATAACCGATGGCGATCAGAACGGCGGCACCATACAGCCACCACTGCAAATCATCCAACCACGCTTGGTTAAAACCGGACTGCCGCAGGATAACCTGCGCCACGATGGCAACCATCAGGATCGGGAACAGCCACGCAAAAACATTCGAAATCTGGATGATGGCGCGGTCACCGGCGTTGTGCGCGGCACGACCAACCTCACCAGGGTCGGAAATGGCCACGACGGGCTCTTGGTTCTCCATCTGTCTGCTCCGTTTTGCATGCCTCTTTTTCAAGCGGGCATGGCAGGGGGTCTGATAAAAAAGGCCGGGCGGTCCGCTATTTCAGGATCGCCCGGCCCAAGGTCTTTGGCTTTAGGCCCGCGTTACCGCGCGCTCAAAGTGCGACGCAATTAGTTGCGTGGGCGTGGCAGGTAGATCGAGTTACCCCAGGTTTTGTAGCCTGCGCGGTACTCTTGCAGATCGTCCCACACTTCTTTGAAGTATGCATCTTCGGACGCCAGCTCTGCAGCCACTTCGTTCCATGTGGTCTCGAATGTTTCGAGGATCTCGGGCGACCACTGTTTGATGGTCACGCCTTGGTTTTCAACGTTGTCGACCATGGCGGGGAAGTTTGTGGCTTCGCCTTCTGCGTAGTTGGTCGTCAGGTTTGCGAGACACGCGATTTCGATCTGGTTTTGCGAAGTTTCGTCGAGATCTTCCCAACGGTCGCGGTTGATCATCAGCTCATAGATCGTCGCGGGCTGGTGCCAGCCGGGGAAGTAGTTGTACTTCGCGATGTTATAAAAGCCGAGACGCGCGTCGATGACGGGCATGGAGAATTCGGTCGCATCGATCGCGCCACGCTCCAGCGCGGGGAAGATATCACCACCAGCCAGAAGCGATGTGGACACGCCAAGACGCTGCATGACTTCTGCACCAAGGCCGAAGAAGCGCATGTTCAGACCTTCAAGGTCGGAGATCGAGTTGATCTCATTCTTGAACCAGCCGGATGTCTCGGGTGCAGTCACACCACAGGGCAGAACGTGGACGTTAAAGCCAGCTTCAACGTACATACGCTGGAACAGTTCCAGACCGTCGTCGTACAGCATCCAGCCAAGGAATTCGCCAGCTTCTGGGCCGAAAGGCACAGCGGAGAACAGCGATGCTGCGGGGATTTTACCCTGCCAGTAACCAGCAGTGGTGTAGGCCGCGTCTACGGAACCGGACGACACAGCGTCGAGGGCTTCCAGAGCGGGGACCAGCTCACCGGGATCGAAGTGCTCGAATTCCACTTCAGTGGAGATCGAATTGATCTTGGCGACAAAGTCGGTGGCGCCAGTGCCGAGGATTGGCAGGTTCTTACCGAACGCTGTGGTCATCTCGAACACTTCTTGGGACTGTGCTGCGGTGCCTGTAACGGCAAGCGCGGTCACAGTGCTCAGCGCGATTGATTTCAGTTTCATGTGGAGTTCCTCCCGTGGAACATAGGTTTTGGTGAAGTTTCCTTACCGATTTGGCAAGGCGTTGACTAGGGACCGATCGCACCTAGCGCATATGTCTTACGACAGTGAAATGCGCCTTTAGCGGGCCATCGTGCAGGATAATGTCTCCCCATTGCTCAGTATCGATACAAAAATTGCGCCGATACCCCACTCCCATGGCACTTTTAGACCGACAGGCGTATCGGGTCAATCGCAGCACCCCGATAATGTTTTCGCTAACGGCATGGTTTACGCCTTCAATTGTGGTGACGACCTACGGGTTACTGGGTATGCAATCAGGGACAACCGGCTATGCGCTAGGCGCCAAGCTCGAATCGAACGGACCTTTACGAATCGGTAATAGAGTTTAACCAATCCGCATCCGCCGCGACGGGTCCCGCATCCAGCCGCCAGATGTCCGCACCCTCTCGCCAGCGGGGAAAAACCTGCCGCACCAGCGGGTCATGGCCCGGCACAATCAACCCCGGCGCAGACACCAACGACTTGAGCGTGTCGAACCCGGCCAACATGTCATCCACATCCACAACCAGCGGGAACACCTTGCCGCTAAAAACGTTCTCATAATAATGCGCCGCATCCGACGCGAGGCACAGCCACCCGGCCTGCGTGCGCACCTGAACCGCCTGCAACCCCTTTGAATGCCCCCCGATGCAGTGCAATCGCACGCCATCTGCAATCTCGGCACTGCCGTCATGAAACTGCACCTGCCCCGCGAACACTCGTTTGACCGCCTCACACACGTGGTCCGCCGTGAACGGCATCCGCAACGCGTCGTGGCACATGCAAGGGCCCGTCGCAAAAGCCATCTCAGCCGCTTGAAGATGCAGCTTGGCGTTAGGAAACAGGTGCAAGCCACCTGCGTGGTCATAATGCAGGTGCGTAACGATCACCTCCGTGACGTCCTCTGCAGCAATGCCCAAAGGCTTTAGCGCGGTGCGTGGGTCGATTTGGATGGGCCGGTCGCGGCGCGTTGCCTCGGGGTCGTCATACCCGGTATCCACCAAAATCACCCGCGCGCCCTGTCGCAAAACCCAGATGTAATAGTCCATCTCATGCGGGGTATCGTGGGCGGCGTCGAACAAAAAGCTATCAGTGCGGGTTCGGGCATTCCGTTCCGCATACTTTACGGCCAGAACCTCCCAGTTTCCGTGTCCGTCCGTTGTCATACCGCTGCTCCGCCTTGGCGCACATTCACATAGGTCAGCACCGTCTTTTGCCGGACCATGTCCGAAACTGCGGCGTTGAACACGTGATAATGGGGGCTGGCCAAATGGGCTTCAAAACTGGCCGGATCAGAATACAGCTCATATAGCATCACCTCATTTGGGCGGCCCGGGTCCGTGCACACATCGAACTGGTGGCACCCGGGTTCCAACAATTCCGACGTTTCGGCATTGTGGCAGACCAAGTCGGTAAAGGCCGCGACGGCCTCTGGTTTGATTTCGAACGTGACGACGACAGCGAACATATGTGTCTTTCTCCGGGCCTAGATTAATGTATACATTAATGTATACATTGACGGTTCAATCAATGCCTAATCTGGCACAACACGTGAGGCTCCATGAAATCCACATTTGAAATCGCAGTTTTTGAAGGTGACGGCATCGGCCCCGAGATCATGGCCCCCACAGTGCGCTTGCTTGAAGGCCTTGCGCAAGCGGGGGGATATGCACTGCGGTTTGTGCCCTGCCCCGCCGGCGCCGCGCACTACGCTGCCACAGGCGAAAGTCTGCCGACCGCGTCGCTTGAGGCCGCAGGTGCCGCCGACGCGATCCTATTGTCCGCCATGGGATTGCCTGATGTACGCTATCCCGACGGAACCGAGATTTCGCCCCAGATTGATCTGCGCAAGCGGTTTGACCTGTTTGCAGGCGTGCGCCCCGTGCGCATAACACCGGGCACCCCCACACCCCTGCGGATTGCTGGCGGGCAAAGCGTTGATTTCGTCCTGATCCGCGAAAGCACCGAAGGGCTTTTCCATACCCAAGGCACCGGCCACGTCACTGAGGACTACGCCGAAGAAACCCTGCGGATCACCCGCGCGACTTCGGAAAAATTGATGCGCTTTGCCTCACGTCTGGCCACCACACGCAAAGCCGCAGGCCACCCCGGCCACGTCACCTGTGTTGATAAAGCCAACGTTTTCCGCGCCTTCGCTTTCTTTCGTGAGATTTTCGATGCAGAAATGGCGCAACACCCAGATCTGGGCGCAGGCCACGCCTACGTGGATGCAACCGCGTTGTGGATGGTGGATCGGCCGTGGATTTTCGACGTGATGGTAACCGAGAACATGTTCGGCGACATTCTGTCGGACTTGGGCGCGGGATTGATGGGGGGGCTTGGGCTCGCCCCTTCGGCGGACATCGGTGAAAACCACGCGGTGTTCCAACCCTGCCACGGCTCGGCCCCCGATATCGCGGGCCAAGGGGTGGCAAATCCTTTTGCGATGATCCTATCGGCGGCAATGATGCTGGATTGGCTGGCCGACACCCACGACGCACCCATCCTGCGCGCCGATGGTGCCCGCCTACGCGCCGCCGTGGATGCCGTGGTGGCCGAGGGGCGCAATGTCACCCGCGATTTGGGCGGCACCTGCGGAACCGAGGCCGCCGCGGACGCGGTCGCGGCAGCGCTATGACGTTGCGCGTTGCATGCCTTGGCGCGGGGTATTTCGCGCAGCACCACCACGCGGCATGGGCCAGCATGGAGGGCTGCACACTGGTCGGCGTCGCCGATCAGGACCCCGCCCGCGCACAGGCCGCCGCACAGACCCACGGCGCGCAGGGTTTTGCGGATCTCGGCACGATGATCGCGGCCACGGCCCCCGATATCATCGACATCATCACACCGCCGCCCAGCCACCATGCAACCGTCACACAGGCACTGGCCGCCCGCCCCCGCGCGGTGATCTGCCAAAAGCCCTTTGCCACCTCATTGGCAGAGGCCACAGCCCTATCGGATGCCGCACAAGCCGCAGGTATTCCGCTGATTATCCACGAAAACTTTCGGTTTCAGCCGTGGTTTCGGACAATGAAGGCCGCGATAGACACAGGTCAATTGGGCGATGTCCTGAACCTAACGTTCCGGCTGCGCACCGGCGATGGCCAAGGCCCCGACGCCTATATGGACCGGCAACCGTACTTTCAAACGATGCCACGCCTTTTGATCCATGAAACCGGTGTGCATTATCTGGACACGTTCCGCTATTTGATGGGACCTGCCCAGAGCATCTATGCCGATCTGCGCCGTCTTAATCCCGCCATAGCAGGCGAGGATGCGGGCCATGTTGTCCTTGGCTGGCAGGGCGGCGCGCGTGCCGTGCTGGACGGCAATCGATTGCTGGATTTTGATACCGATAGCCCGCGCCGCACCTTTGGTGAGGCCTTGATCGAGGGCACACAAGCCAGCCTGCACCTTACGGGCGACGGCGCGGTGCATCTGCGCAGGTTTGGAACCCGCGGAACCCAGGCAGAGTGCCTACTAGAGGGGCGCGATTGGCCCGGATTTGCCGGTGATTGTGTGCGCGCGTTGCAAATACATGTCCGCGATGCCCTGACCACAGGTGCGCCGTTGGAGAATACTGCCCAAGACTATCTAGAGGTGCTAAGGATGGAGGCGGCCTGCTATGCCTCTGATGCCGAAGGACGAAAAGTAACGCTATGACCGAGACCTTGACCGATTTGGCCGAAACCAGCCTGCGCGAGCAGATCTTTTCGGGCCGGATGCTGCCGGGCACCCGCTTTACCGAGGCTGAGTTGGCCGCCCACCTTGGGCTATCGCGCACCCCCGTCCGCGAGGCCGCGTTGCGGTTGCAAACCTCTGGGCTTGTCACCGTGCGCCCCCGCCACGGGATCACTATCGCAAGCATATCTGTCGAGGACATGGCCCACATCTATGAGGTCCTTACGGCGCTGGAAATCGTGGCCGTTGGACGCGTCGCGGCCCGGCACCCCCACGCCTATGGGGATCTGGCGCAGTTGCAGCGCGCCGTTGGCAACATGCGCTACGCGCTGAGCGTGCGTGATATGGGCACTTGGGCAAGTGCGGATGAAGATTTTCACCGCGCCTTGGTCGAATTATCGGGCAACCCCGAGTTGGTCACGATCTTTGATCGCTATACCGACCGGGTGCGGCGGGCGCGCTTGGCCACGATGCACCACCGGCCCCTGCCCACGGCTTCATTGGACTGTCACGCAGCAGTACTAGAGGCCATTGAAGCGGGCGATGCCGCCACGGCGCAACGGCTACACGGGCAGCATTTGAACGCCGCCCGAACCCTTTTGACGGAACTGATCCGCAACCACGGCACATCGCGGGTATAGGCGCATACGCGCCTGCCGCAGTTTACGTTATACTTCGCTTAGCGTTTGGCGTGTAGACTATGGGCTGTTGGAACAACACACAGGCGCATCATGCCAATCGACCACGTTGTCGAGTTTATCATCGAAGCCATGCATGACGATTTGGCTGGGCGCCGTGCCCTTGGGGTGCGGCTTGTGCAAAATTACCATGACCTGCCGGCCTCCGATCTAAGTGCGGCGTTTCGTGCCGCCGCAGACGCCATCGAAGATATGTTTGAGCACGAAGGCCATCCGACGGACCAAGCCAACCGGGCCCGCGCGCTGGCTGCCGAAGTGGCCCGGGACGCCGCGGCCATTGGCACCGACGCCCCGGATGTGGCCGCCTTGGGCCAGTTGTGGGCCGCCGGTAAGGGCGCGTTTCCCTCAGGGGGGCGTTAGCCCACAGCCTCGGACGCGGCGCGGATCGCGCGGATATTTTCGCCGTAGGGGGCGGGGTTGGTGACCGAGCCGCCCTTGAACACCGCCGAGCCTGCAACCAACACATCAGCCCCCGCCGCCGTCATCAACGGTGCGGTTTCGGGCGTGATGCCGCCATCGATCTCGATGTGGATGGGCCGGTCGCCGATCATAGCGCGCAGTTGGCGGGTTTTCTCAATCTGTGAGTGGATGAACTTTTGACCACCAAATCCGGGGTTCACGGTCATCACACAGACCAGATCGACCATGTCCAAAAGGTATTCCACAGCGCTTGCAGGGGTCGCAGGGTTCAGCGCGATACCCGCTTTGACGCCTGCACCACGGATCGCCTGAAGCGTGCGGTGGATGTGGGGGCCTGCCTCAACGTGGGCCGTCAGGATATCGGCACCGGCGTCGGCAAAGGCCTCAATGTAGGGATCAACCGGCGCAATCATCAGGTGCACGTCCATTACCGTTTTGATGTGCGGACGGATCGCAGCACAGGTGGCGGGGCCAAAGGTGATGTTGGGCACAAAGTGGCCATCCATGACATCAACGTGGATCCAGTCGGCGCCCTGCGCCTCAACGGCGGCGCATTCCGCACCGAAATTGGCGAAATCAGCCGCAAGGATCGATGGCGCGATTTTGGTCGTACGGTCGAACGGGATGATGGGTTTGGGTGTCGCAGAGAGGTTGGTCATGGGGCAGGCTCCTGAGAGGGGTGCTCGGGTCGGTTGCGCCCCCTCTAGACCGAGGGGTGGGCGCAGTGCAAGCGATGTGGCCGGTTCAAGCACGCGCGCAACCATAGCCCCCAGCATAGGCCCAACGTCACAGGTTGCATGTCCTTCGGACCCATGCGACGCTTTTGGCTGGTTTACAGTCATCGTCAAAGGCCCGCCATGCAGACGCAAACCCACGCGCCCGCCGCCACCGGCACCGCCCCCCAACTGCCGCAGGTGACCCTGCCCCGCAATCCCGGCATGCCGCTGGATCTGGATTGGGTTGCGCGCGCGCAGGCCAATACCTCGGCGATTGAGCGGCGCTGCGCGACTTTGCCCGGTCGTCGGTCTGTCAAAAAGGCGTATCAAGCGGCGTGGCTGGCCAGGGCGATCACGTTGATCGATCTGACCACACTGTCGGGCGATGACACGCCGGGCCGGGTGCGGCGGCTATGTGCCAAGGGCCGCCAGCCCTTGCGCGGCGATCTGAACACAGCCCTCGGCCTGCCGCCACTGACCACTGGTGCGATCTGCGTTTACCATGAAATGGTCGCCACCGCCGTCGATGCGTTGCAGGGCAGTGGCATTCCGGTGGCTGCTGTGTCCACGGGATTTCCCGCAGGGCTGTCGCCCTTTCACACACGCATCGCCGAAATTGAGGCCAGCGTCGCGGCGGGTGCCGCCGAGATTGACATCGTGATTTCACGGCGTCACGTGCTGACCGGCGATTGGCAGGCGCTATATGATGAAATGTGCGCCTACCGCGCGGCGTGTGGCGATGCCCATGTTAAAGCGATCCTTGCGACGGGCGAATTGGGCAGCCTGCGCAACGTGGCGCGTGCATCATTGGTGTGCATGATGGCGGGCGCAGATTTCATCAAAACCTCTACCGGCAAAGAGCCCGTGAACGCGACCCTGCCCGTTACACTGGTGATGCTGCGCGCGATCCGCGATTATGCGGATCGCACCGGACACAAGGTTGGTTACAAGCCTGCGGGCGGGATATCCAAGGCGAAAGACGCCTTGGTTTACATGGCCCTTATCCGCGATGAATTGGGGCCGCGCTGGCTGCAACCGGACCTGTTCCGGTTCGGCGCGTCATCCCTTTTGAATGATATTGAGCGGCAGTTAGAGCATCACGTCACCGGGCGTTATTCCGCCAGCCACCGCCACCCAATGGGCTAATTTTGGATGAAGACCATGACAGACGTCGCTGATATCTTTGAAACTTTAGAATATGGCCCCGCGCCCGAGGCGGACAGAGAGGTCCGCGCGTGGCTTGCCGCCAAGGCCCCCTTTGGTCACGTCATTGATGGCACGCAGGTGATGGGCGCCGGGTTCAA
Source organism: Thalassobacter sp. (assembly GCF_982993085.1). Taxonomy (NCBI): domain Bacteria; kingdom Pseudomonadati; phylum Pseudomonadota; class Alphaproteobacteria; order Rhodobacterales; family Roseobacteraceae; genus Thalassobacter; species Thalassobacter sp. Next base: position 17,507 of record NZ_CEZFMW010000025.1, read on the forward strand.
GACCCACAACCCCGCCACAGGCGAAATCCTTGCGGAGGTGAGCCAAGGCACGGCTGCGGACGTGGATGCCGCCGTCAAAGCCGCCCGCCGCGCCCAGCCCAAATGGGCCGCTTTGTCCGGTCATCAACGTGCGCGGCATTTGTATGCGCTGGCCCGGCAAGTCCAAAAACACGCCCGCGCATTGGCAGTGTTAGAAACGCTCGATACCGGCAAGCCGATCCGCGAAAGCCGTGATATCGACCTGCCCTTGGTGGGGCGACACTTTTACTATCATGCCGGGATGGCGCAGTTGATGGCCGAAGACCTGCCCGGGCGAAAAGCAATTGGCGTCTGCGGTCAGATCATCCCGTGGAATTTTCCACTGTTGATGCTGGCGTGGAAGATCGCCCCAGCCTTGGCCATGGGCAACACAGTCGTGCTCAAACCCGCAGAGCAGACCCCCCTGACCGCGTTGATGTTTGCGGAACTCGCGCAGGCCGCCGGGCTGCCCAAGGGCGTGCTGAATATCGTCACCGGCGACGGGGAAACGGGCGCGGCTCTCGTGGCGCATCCGGGCGTGGACAAAGTGGCCTTTACGGGATCAACCGCCGTCGGCCGCGCCATCCGCGAGGCGACCGCCGGCACCGGCAAAGCCCTGACCCTAGAGCTGGGCGGCAAGTCCCCGTACATCGTGTTCGACGATGCGGACATCGATTCCGCCGTCGAAGGATTGGTCGATGCGATCTGGTTCAACGGTGGGCAAGTGTGCTGTGCGGGCGCACGGCTACTGGTGCATGAGGCGATCGCGGACCGCTTCCATGACAAGCTGAAGGTCCGCATGGACGGGCTGCGGGTGGGCGACCCGCTGGACAAATGCATCGACGTCGGATCGTTGATCGCCGCATCGGATTGCGCGCGGGTTGCGGCCTTGGTCGCGCAGACCCAAGGCGAAGTGTATCAGGCCGGCCCTGTGCCCCAGACCGGCGCCTATTACCCCCCCACCCTGATCACGGGCCTGCATTCATCGGACCCCTTGATGCAGGAAGAAATCTTTGGCCCGGTGTTAGTATCGACCACCTTCCGCACCCCGGTGGAGGCGGTGCAATTGGCCAACAACACCCGCTACGGGCTGGCCGCGTCGCTGTGGACCGAGAACGTGAACCTTGCACTGGATTTGGCACCCAAGCTGGAGGCAGGCATCATCTGGGTGAACGCCACCAACCTGATGGACGCGGCTGCGGGTTTTGGCGGCATGAAAGAAAGCGGTTTTGGCCGGGAGGGCGGCTGGGCCGGGCTGCGCGCCTATACCAAGCCTGTGGGCAAAGCGAAAAAGCTGCCTGCGCTGAGCCTTAACACCGGGACAATGACGGCGGCAGATCCGCTGGACCGCACGCCCAAACTGTATATCGGCGGCAAGCAGGCGCGACCTGACGGCGGATATGTACGCGGCGTGTTCGGCCCTAAGGGGGCCTGTCTGGGCGAAGTGGCCGAGGCCAATCGCAAAGACATCCGTAACGCCGTGGAAGCCGCGGCAAAAGCCAACGGCTGGGCCAAGACCAGCGGCCATCTGCGGGCGCAAATCCTGTACTATATGGCGGAAAACCTATCCGCGCGGGCCGATGAATTCGCGGCCCGGTTGCACGCCCAAACCGGCCAAGACGGCGCGGCAGAGGTTGAGGCGGCCCTTGATCGGCTGTTCACCTGCGCGGCATGGGCCGACAAGTATGAGGGCCGCGCGGCGGGCGTGCCGATCCGAGGGATCGCGTTGGGTATGCCGGGGCCTGTTGGGGTGATCGGTGCCTTTGCCGCCGAACAAACGCCGCTGCTTGCGATGATGTCGGTGGTGGGTGCGGCAATGGCGATGGGCAACCGGCTGGTGCTGGCCGCCCCCGAAACCGCGCCGTTAACAGCCACGGATTTCTATCAAGTCCTGGATACGTCCGATGTGCCCGGCGGTGTGGTTAACATCCTGACCGGGTCGCACGCGGACCTTGCCCCCCATTTGGCAGGCCACATGGAGGTGGACGCGTGTTGGTCATTCTCAAGCGCGGATATCTCGGGCGTGATTGAGCGTGAGGCGGCGGGCAACCTAAAGCGGACATGGGTTAATTACGGGCAGGCACATGACTTTGGCGCGCCCCAAATGGACCGTTTCCTAGAGGCCGCCACAGAGGTGAAAACCATCTGGGTGCCCTACGGCGAATAAGGAACCACACAATGCGCGCAATTACTTATGACCGGTTCGGCCCTTCGTCTGATGTTTTGGTCTTGGCCGATCTGCCCACCCCGGACCCTGCCTCCGGTGAGGTTTTGGTGCGGTTGCACACCTCGGGCGTGAACCCGTCGGATGTTAAGGCGCGCGCGGGCGGACGGCCCGGTGTGACCAAGCCGCCCTTTCCCACCATCATTCCCCATTCCGACGGCGCGGGCGTGATTGAGGCCGTGGGCGATGGCGTAGACGCGGCCCGCGTGGGCCAGCGCGTTTGGGTCTGGAATGGCCAGTGGCAGCGCGCGTTTGGCACGGCCGCCGAATACATCGCCCTACCCGCCGCCCAAGCCATGCCCTTGGCCGACACCGTCAGCTTTGAGCACGGCGCGACACTGGGCATTCCGGCGATGACGGCGGCACATGTGGTGCTGGGCAACGGCCCCGTTGCGGGCAAAACGCTGTTGATTTCGGGAGGCGCGGGCACTGTTGGACATTTGGCGGTGCAAATCGCGGTGCAATCCGGGGCGCGCGTGATCGCGACGGCCCGTGGGCCAGGCATGGAGGCCGCGCGCGCTGCCGGGGCCGACACGGTGCTGGATTACACAGCATCCGACCTTGCCGAGCAGATCCTCGCGGCAAATAACGGCGCCCCTGTTGAGCAAATTGTCGAGGTTGAGTTCGGCACAAACCTTGCCGTGAACACCGCCGTCATCGCAGAGAACGGGCGGATCGTGGCCTATGGATCAGCCCAAGAGATGACACCAATGCTGCCCTTTTATCCGTTAATGTTCAAAGCGGTGACCTTGGAATTGGCATTGATCTATCTGCTGACGCCCACCCAACGCGCGCAGGCCATTGGCCATGTGAACACCTTGCTTGAGGCCGGCACGCTGACGCCGCGCGTTGCAGAGGTGCTACCGCTTGAGGCTTGTGCCCAAGCGCACGAGGCTGTGGCGGCCGGTAAACGGGCGGGGTCGGTTTTGCTGCGCATGTAGTGGGTGAAGCAACCCTCACTTGGGGGGATCGTCATGCGCGGGGTCTGACCTCATGTCGCGGTTCGGATAGAGCCGCTTGCGGCAAGTGAGGCGCATCGCATAAACTCCCGTTAACCAATCGGGAGACACCTCATGACCCAAACCCTCAAGATGTCCGTGGCCGCATTTGCCTTGATGGCATCCGGTGCGTGGGCCGCGCAGGACAGCATCATCATCGGCATGCAGTTAGAACCGCCGAACCTTGACCCAACGGGCGGCGCGGCGGCAGCCATTGATGAGGTGACCTACGCCAACCTGTTTGAGGGGCTCACGCGGTTTGCCTCGGACGGGGCGGTTGTGCCCGGACTGGCCCAAAGCTGGAGCGTATCGGAGGACGGGCTGACGTGGACATTTGATCTGCGCCCCGGCGTCGTGTTCCACGATGGGACTGTGATGGACAGTGCGGATGTTGTGTTTTCACTGAACCGAGCACGGGCCGAGGACAGCACCAACGCGCAAAAGGCGTTATTTGCAGGGATCACGGATGTAAGTGCGCCGGATGCGACCACTGTTGTCATCGCTCTGGACGCGCCCAACGGTAATTTTGCATTCAACATGGCGTGGGGTGATGCGGTGATCGTGGCCCCTGAAAGCGTGGACACAAACGCGACGCAGCCCGTCGGGACCGGACCGTTTCGGTTTGTGGAATGGGCCAAGGGTGACAGCGTCACGCTGGAGCGGTTCGACGATTATTGGGGCGCGTCCCCTGCACTGATGCGCGCGACGTTCAAGTTCATTTCGGACCCGAATGCGGCATTTGCGGCGATGATGGCGGGCGATGTAAATGCGTTTCCGGTGTTTCCGGCACCCGAAACGCTTGCAAATTTTGACGCCGATCCCCGATTTTCGGTCATCGTTGGTTCAACCGAGGGGGAGACGATCCTCGCGATGAACAACGCCAATTTGACGGATGTGCGGGTGCGCAAGGCGATCAGCCATGCGATTGATCGCCAAGCGATTATCGACGGTGCGATGTTTGGATACGGCACGCCCATCGGAACCCATTTTGCGCCGCACAACCCCGATTACGTGGACCTTACGGGCGGCTCAGCCCATGACCCGGACATGGCCCGCGCGTTGCTGGCAGAGGCCGGCGCCACGGACCTGACCCTGCGCATGGCGCTGCCACCGCCATCCTATGCCCGGCGCGGGGGCGAGATCATCGCCAGCCAATTACGCGCCGTGGGAATTGCGACGGAGATCACCAACATGGAATGGGCGCAGTGGCTGGAGCAAGTGTTTCGCGGCAAGGATTTTGACCTAACAATCGTGAGCCACACGGAACCTGCCGACATCAATATCTATGCCCGTCCGGAGTATTATTTTCAGTACGACAACGCCGGCTTTCAGGAGTTGATGGAAACGCTGGATGTGACTGCGGCCCCTGAGGCGCGTACAGCCCTGCTGCAAGACGCGCAAAAGATGATCGCGGCGGACTACGTGAATGGTTACTTGTTCCAGCTGGCCAAAACCGGTGTGGCGGACAGCCGGATTGAGGGCCTTTGGCAGAATGCACCCACCCAAGCCAATGACCTGACTGGGGTCAGTTGGCGCGCAGGTCCGTGAGGCGGGAACTCGCCTCCGGCGGGGATATTTATGAACCAAAGACGTTGGGCGCGCCGCATTGTGTTCATGCGGTGAGAGTGCTGCGATGATGCGAGCATTGGGTCGACGGGCCGTTTCGCTGTTGCTGGCGTTAATTGCGGCGAGTGTCGTGATTTTTGTCATGTTGCAGGCGGTGCCGGGTGACCCGGCCATGTTCATGCTGGGCATGAATGCCGGTGAGGACACGCTGGCGGCGTTGCGGGCAGAGTTGGGTTTAGAGGGCCCATTGGTGGTGCGCTATTTGGCGTGGATCAGCGGCATGTTGGGCGGCGACTTTGGGACGTCCTACACCTACCGCGTGCCTGTGGCGGAGTTGGTTTCTGAGCGAATTGTTGTGTCGGCGCCGCTGGCTGTGATGGCCTTGGTGTTGTCGAGTGTCATCGCGATCCCGGTTGGGTTGATTGCGGCTGCGCGGCGTGGCGGTGCGGCCGATTGGGGGATCATGGGCGGCACACAGCTGGGCATCGCAGTGCCGAATTTCTGGTTCGCGATGATATTGGTGTTGGTGTTTGCAGTGAAGTTGCGTTGGGTCTCGGCTGGGGGATTTCCGGGTTGGGACGCGGGGCTATGGCTTGGGGTTCGCGCGCTTTTATTGCCCGCGATTGCGTTGGCGTTGCCGCAAGCTTCGATCCTTGCGCGGGTGTTGCGATCCGCTTTGTTGGACACGTTGGACCAAGATTATATCCGAACCGCGCGGGCCAAGGGCCTGTCGCGCCGGGCCACTGTGGTGCGCCATGCGCTACGTAATGCGATGATCCCGGTGTTAACGATTTTGGGCCTACAGTTTTCGTTCCTGTTGGCGGGCGCCATCATCATTGAGAACGTGTTCTTTTTGCCTGGCTTGGGGCGGCTGATTTTTCAAGGGATCACCCAGCGCGACCTGATCGTGGTTCAATCGGTGACGATGCTGTTGGTATTCGCGGTCATCATGGTGACCTTTTTGGTGGACCTCGCCTATACCGTTGCTGACCCGCGGTTGCGGCGCAGATGAGGGTTTCGTTGGTCATTGGGGCCGTGTTGAGTGCGGTGTTTGTCGGCTTGGCGGCTGTGTCGCTGTTGTGGTTGCCGTATGACGTCACGGTGCTGGATATCGCGGGCCGGTTGCAGCCTCCAAGCACCAGCCACTGGCTGGGTACGGACCATTTCGGCCGCGACATGGTGGCGATGTTGATGGCGGGGGCGCGGACCTCTATCGCCGTGGCATTGATCGCGGTTGGCATCGGTATTGTGTTCGGCGTGCCCCTTGGCTTGGCGGCGGCGGCCTATCGCGGGACGTGGTTGGATGAAATGATTATGCGCGGCAACGATCTGGTGTTTGCCTTTCCGTCGCTGGTCATCGCCATTCTGATCACCGCAGTTTTCGGGGCATCAGCGGTGAACGCGATTTTGGCGATTGGCATATTCAACATCCCCGTGTTTGCGCGTGTCGCGCGGGGCGGCGCGTTGCCGTTGTGGACGTTGGACTATATTCTTGCCGCGCGGGTTGCCGGCAAAGGACGGATCCGGATCAGCGCCGAGCATATCCTGCCCAACATCGCGAACCTTTTGATCGTGCAGGGAACGATACAGTTTTCGCTGGGCATTTTGGCGGAGGCCGCGCTGTCCTATGTGGGCCTAGGGGCGCAGCCCCCGACCGCAAGCTGGGGCCGGATGCTCGCGGATGCGCAGACGATGATTTATACCGAGCCGCAGTTGGCCATCCTGCCGGGTATGGCGATTGTGCTGATGGTTTTAGGGCTGAATTTAATGGGCGATGGGTTGCGCGACGCGCTGGATCCGCGGTTGCGGAAGGCGGGGATGTGAAGACCTTGGCCCCCTGCCCCGCAGTGCTGACGATCGACGGGTTGAGCGTCGCGATCCAAGGTGCTGACCTTTTGCGAGACGTGTCGTTTGACATCGCGCGCGGAGAGGTCATGGGATTGGTGGGTGAAAGTGGGTCGGGCAAGTCGTTGACGGCCCTTGCGATCATGGGCCTGCTGCCGGATGGCAGCGACAAGCGAGGGGCCGTTCGATTGGAGGGGTCTGACCTAACCGCCCTGCCCGAACGCGCGCTTTGCCGGATGCGAGGCCGCGACGTTGGAATGATCTTCCAAGAACCTATGACCGCGCTGAACCCCGTACACACCATCGGGGCGCAAGTGGCAGAAACCGTCCGCGTGCACCGGCGCACCACCCGGGCAGAGGCACGCGCGATTGCGCGGGACCGGCTAGACCGGGTCGGATTGAGCCATATCGGCTTGGACAGATACCCGCATGAATTGTCGGGCGGGCAGCGTCAGCGCGTGTGCATCGCCTTGGCCATTGCGCTGCACCCAAAGCTGCTAATCGCGGATGAGCCAACGACCGCGTTGGATGTCACGACGCAGGCGCAGATCCTTGATTTACTCCGCACCCTTGTGCGGGAAGAAGGGATGGCGCTGTTGTTGATCACCCATGATCTGGGCGTTGTTGCGGGTATGGCGGACCGTGTGGCCGTAATGAAATCAGGCCAAATCGTTGAGAGCGACAGCACCGAAGCCCTGTTTCGAGCGATGCGCCACCCCTACACGCGCGCACTTTTAGCGGCCTCGCGGCCCGCGCCACGGGTGGCGAGCAGCGACATCGGCGCGCCCGTGCTGGAGGCCCGCGACGTGGCGCGCCACTATGGTGCCACACGGGCCGTTGATGGGGTGAGTTTCACTCTCAACGCAGGTGAGAGCCTTGGACTGGTTGGGGAATCGGGTTGTGGGAAATCGACACTGACGCGGGTGTTGCTGGGGCTAGAGGATGCAGATGCGGGGCATGTTACGTTGCTCGGCACACCCGTCAGCCCAAAGATGCCGCATGAGGCACGCGCCGCACAGCAGATCGTGTTTCAGGACCCGTACGGCAGTTTTAACCCCCGCTGGCGGGTTGCCGATTTGGTCGCGGAGCCGTTTCATTTGACGGGTCGGCCAACGGATGCGGACGCGCAAGTGATTGCCGCACTTGAGGCCGTGGGCCTGATGGCCAGTGATGCGGACAAGTACCCCCATGCGTTCTCGGGCGGGCAGCGGCAGCGCATTGCGATTGCCCGTGCTTTGATCACCCGCCCCAAAGTTCTGATCCTTGATGAGGCGGTATCGGCCCTAGATGTGCGGGTCCGGGCGCAGGTGCTGGATGTGTTGAGCGATCTGCAAGAGCGACTGGGATTAAGTTATGTGTTTATCAGTCATGATCTAACCGTTGTGCGCGCGATTACAGACCGCGTGATGGTGATGAAAGCGGGTCGTATTGTGGAGGAAGGGCCAACCCAAGAGGTATTTGCCAGCCCACATACGGCGTATACCGCCGCATTGATCGAAGCGGCCCCAGTGATCCCAGACGCGTGGCTAACTGACTGAGAGTTTCGCTGTGTATTGTCTGAAACGTGGCGCGCTGGCGCGTTTGACCCGGTATAGGGGGGCTTTGCCCCCGGCCCTTTGGGCCACCTCCAGAGTAGTTAAGAACCAAAGGAAAAAGCGCGCCGGGTTAGGGCGCGCTTTGATGTAAGTTTGGTAAAGGCGCTCAGCTGGCGCTGGCTTCTTCCTTTTTCTTTTCGGCATAGATGAGAAGCGGTGGCTTGGTGCGGCCTACGGCTTCCTCATTCACAACCACCTCTTCGACGTCATCTTGACCCGGCAGATCGAACATCGTGTCGAGCAGGATGTCCTCCATGATGGAGCGCAAGCCCCGGGCGCCGGTTTTACGCTCAATCGCGCGTTTGGCGATCGCGGTTAGTGCGTCATCAGTAAAGGTCAGAGACACGTCTTCCAGCTCAAACAAGCGTTGGTATTGCTTTACAAGCGCGTTTTTGGGCGCGGTGAGGATGGTGACCAGTGCGTCCTCGTCGAGATCCTCAAGCGTTGCGATCACCGGCAGGCGACCCACGAATTCTGGGATCAGGCCGAACTTGAGCAGGTCCTCAGGCTCAAGGTCTTTGAAGAAATCGCCAACGCCCTTGTCGCTTTCGTCGCGAACGTCCGCGCCGAAGCCCATAGCCGAGCCTTTGCCGCGTTGTGCGATGATCTTGTCGAGACCCGCAAAGGCGCCGCCGCAGATGAACAGGATGTTCGTTGTGTCCACTTGCAGGAATTCTTGCTGCGGATGTTTGCGCCCGCCTTGAGGTGGCACGGAGGCAACGGTGCCTTCCATGATTTTCAAGAGAGCCTGCTGCACGCCTTCGCCCGACACATCGCGGGTGATGGAGGGGTTGTCGGATTTACGCGTAATCTTGTCGACTTCATCAATGTAGACGATGCCGCGCTGCGCGCGTTCCACATTATACTCAGACGCCTGAAGCAACTTGAGGATGATGTTTTCAACATCTTCACCGACATAGCCGGCTTCGGTCAGGGTCGTGGCGTCGGCCATCGTGAACGGCACATCAAGGATGCGCGCCAAGGTCTGCGCCAAAAGTGTTTTACCACAGCCCGTGGGGCCAATCAGCATGATGTTGGATTTCGCCAGCTCAATATCAGACTTTGAGGCATGGTTGAGGCGTTTGTAGTGGTTATGCACCGCTACTGAAAGCACACGTTTCGCATGCGCCTGCCCGATGACGTAGTCATCAAGAACCTTGCAGATATCCATCGGCGTGGGCACCCCGTCCGAGGACTTCAGGCCGGTTGCCTTTGTTTCCTCACGGATGATGTCCATGCACAACTCGACGCATTCATCGCAGATGAACACGGTCGGGCCCGCAATGAGCTTGCGCACCTCATGCTGGCTTTTGCCACAAAAACTACAATACAGGGTGTTTTTGCTGTCGCCGGAATTATTCGCCATTTCGCACCTCATCGGATGTCCCCGCGCCCGTTTTTGGGCATGTAGGAGACCTAATCCGAGCGACACGCGCACCTGTCGCTCGGCTCATCTTTGGATAGCTTATGGCAGCGCGCCGCTATCCACAATGTCAAAAGCCGCGAGAATTCGCTCCGCGGCCAAAGGAATTATTCAGCGTCCTTAACGGCCCGGCTGGTGACGATCTCATCGATGTGACCCCAGTCCTTTGCCTCTTGGGGCGACATGAAATTATCACGCTCTAGCGCCTGATACACGGTATCGTAATCGTTGCCGGTATGGTCGACGTAGATCTTGTAAAGCTGTTCTTTGATTTTCTGGGTTTCGGCGGCGTGGATCATGATATCCGTCGCCTGGCCCTGATACCCGCCGGAGGGCTGGTGCACCATGATCCGCGAGTTCGGCAGCGAGAACCGCATACCTTTTTCGCCCGCGACCGACAGGACAGACCCCATCGAGGCCGCTTGGCCGACAACCAGCGTGGACACGGCGGGGCGGATGTATTGCATCGTGTCGTAGATCGACAGGCCCGACGTCACAACACCACCGGGGCTGTTGATGTACATCGAAATCTCTTTGGAGGGATTTTCTGCCTCAAGGTGCAAAAGCTGCGCCACGACAAGCTGGCTCATGCCATCATGCACGGGGCCATTCACGAAAATAATACGCTCCTTCAGGAGACGCGAAAAAATGTCATACGCGCGTTCGCCACGGCTGGTTTGCTCCACCACCATGGGGACGAGGTTGTTTGTGAAATAATCAACGGGATCATGCATTGGAGTGCCTCGGATATATGCTCGGGCTGCGGGCGGAATGGCCCGGAGTCCCCATTAGCTTAGGTCTGCACATCGGGGGCTGCAAGGCCTCCTCGCCAGTTCCGTCGCACATTCCTGCTGGTCTACAGAAAAGTGGTTACTGCTTTGTTAACAAACCGCTTGTCCACAAGGCATTGGCGTCGTAACGTTAGCCATGACTTACGATGCTGCCCTCACCGCGCTTGCGGACCCGACCCGCCGCGCAATCTTAGATCAGATGCGCGCGCACCCGCAGAGCGTGGCCCAGATTGCTGAACCCTTGCCCGTGTCGCGCCCCGCCGTATCACAGCACCTAAAAGTAATGCTGGGGGCAGGCCTTGTGACGCTGGAAAAACACGGCACCCGCAGCCTGTATGCCTTGGCCCCTGCGGGGATCGCGCCACTACAAAGCTGGCTCGAAACCTTGCGCGCGGATGCGACCGCCAGCCTTGCCCAAGCGGCAGAGCCCCAAGACGACGACGCGACGCCCCCCATCACCCAAGCTTATGACGTACGGCTCACGCCAGCAGAGGCGTTTGCGCTGTTTACTGACGACATCGCGCTGTGGTGGCCTGTGGCTAAACATTCCCTCTCGGCGGACACGGACGGCAGCCTGCCCATGGCATTGGTGTTTCACGGTGGCCCAGATGGCCGTATCGAAGAGACCACGATCGCAGGTGAGGTCGGATGCTGGGCCGACGTGACCGCATGGGACGCCCCTCGGGGGTTGAGCCTGCGGTGGCGCATGGGCCGCGCGGATCCAGAGGCCACGACGGTCAGCCTGCAATTTGAGGCCGCCGGACGCGGCACCCGTATGCAGCTCACCCATAGCGGCTGGGACGCGCTTGGGGCTGAGGCCGAAAGCGCGCGCGACAACTATTCCCACGTGTGGGAGCATGTGCTGGGCACCCGCTTTACCGCCGCGGCACACGCCGCCCTGTCAAATTTCTAGGCTTGTCCTTCGGTGCGCGCCCCCTAGATGCGCGCTATGTCATTTGAACCAACCCGCACCGCCGCGTTAGAGCGCCTCGCCCATTTCGTTCCCAAAGCTGGCAGCGAGTACGCCCGCCTGCGCAATCATGATGTGCCCGGCCACCCCCATGTGTCAGTCCTGTCGCCCTATATCCGCCACCGCGTGGTGTCAGAGGCCGAGGTGGCGCAGGCTGTCTTGGGCCGCTTTTCCCCGGCGACGGCTGAGAAGTATCTGCAAGAGGTTTGCTGGCGCAGTTACTGGAAGGCGTGGTTGGATCGGCGGCCATCGGTTTGGACCGCCTATGAGGCCGAGGTAAAGGCCGCGCAGAACCAATTAGCCACGCAGTCGGGTCTGCGGCAGGCGTGGCAAGACGCTTGTTCTGGTGAAACTGGCATCGACTGTTTCGACCACTGGGCGCGGGAGTTGGTGGCAACCGGATATTTGCATAACCATGCGCGGATGTGGTTCGCCTCAATCTGGATGTTCACCTTGAACCTGCCTTGGGCGTTGGGCGCGGATTTCTTTATGCGTCATTTGCTGGATGGGGACCCTGCATCCAATACGCTATCGTGGCGTTGGGTGGGGGGCCTGCAAACCGTGGGCAAAACCTACGCGGCGCGCCCCGACAACATCGCCAAATATACGGACGGGCGGTTCAACCCGACAGGGCAGCTGGCCGCGCCCCACGAAATCCAACCTCTTGGCCACCCAGAACACCCCAAACCGCTGCCAGTGCCGGGGTCCGACAGTGTAGACACAAGCATCTCCACCGGGCTGATCCTGACGGAGGACGATCTTGCACCCGGCTTTTTGCTAGAGGGTGGGTTGCGGCCGGTTGCAGGGCTGATTTTGCTGAACACGACGCGGCGTTCGCCGCTGAACGTCGCACCGCAGGTTGTTGATTTTACGTCATCCTTGGCGCAGGACTGCTCCGCGCGTTGGGGGGATCGTGTCGGCGGCTTTACCATCGTCCACACCCCCGAAGACGCCGCTGATTGGGCACGGACACACGCAATCGAACAACTGGTTGCGCCATATGCCCCCACCGGACCGGGGCGTACCGGGCTAGATGCCATGGCAGGTGCGACGCGGCTGCCCCTGCGGCGTGTCATGCGCCAATGGGATGCCGCAGCCCTGCCCCACGCAACGGCTGGATTCTTCAAATTCAAGGCCCGCATTCCCGACCTACTGGCCACCCTTCAGGCACCTGCACGAAACAGCGCCTAAACGCTACGTCACCCCTTTGCACGCCATTGCGGTCACATCTGCGCGAAAACCGGCACACAGACCCGCCCCGAGGCTTCCCATGTGGGACAGCCTCGGCTAGGGTTTGCCAATAGCATGTGACGGCTGCCAACAAGAGCACCGCACCGAGGCGCGCAAACCCCAATAAGCAAGGGTGACAGGATGAGCAGCAGTCGATCGAATTTTTCGCGGTATTTGGGCGTGAGCGCGATGACGCTTGCGTTGTCTGCGTGCCAACCCGGTGAAATGCTCAATTCCATCACCAGCAGCTTTGGCAGCGACAGGCAGGATGCGACGCCAGAGGCTGTGCAAAGCGTGTCATTGATTGAGCGCGACGTCGAAGCGCCCGAAGTGTACGACCGCACGGATCCCGGCCTTTGGGATGGGCGTCCCTCGCTTGGCGGTGTTTGGATTGCTGCCCCAAATGTGACCGACCCTGAGCGTGTGATCATCCGCAACACAACCAACGATAAATTTGTGATCGGCGCCTTGTTCCGCCGTGAACGGACCAACCCCGGCCCGCCTATGCAGCTTAGCTCAGATGCCGCGGCCGCCCTTGGGATTTTGGCAGGCGCCCCGACAGAGGTAAGCGTTATTGCCTTGCGCCGCGAACAAATGCCCGACCCAGCCGCGGTAACACTGACCACGGATGCGACGGGCGACGCGGCACCGGTCGCGACCATTGAGGCCACCTCGCTAGATGACCCCATCGCTGCCGCCGCAGCCGCGCTGGACCGGGCAGAGGCCGCATCGGTGGCGGCAGGCGTGCCCGCCCCGCGCCCAACCGCAACCGAAGCCGCGACGGTCACGGCCACGCCCGCCGCGGGTCAAACCGCTCTGGCCAAGCCATTTTTGCAGGTCGGGATCTTTTCCATCGAACAAAACGCACGCAACACCGCGACAGCCCTGCGCGGAGCGGGTATAGTCCCCACCGTGTTGGCCCAAGAAAGCGCGGGCAAAGCGTTTTGGCGTGTTGTCGTGGGCCCCGCAAGCACAAGCGCGGATCGCGCAGCGGTGTTGGGCACGATCAAAGACCTCGGCTTTGAGGATGCCTACCCCGTCACCAACTGATCCGACGCCCCGATCTGAACCCTGCGCTGAGCCAAACGGAGAACCCGTGATGTGTGACCGCCCCGCCCCATCTTTTTTTGCCACGCTGCGCGCCTGCGCAGTGGGGATCGCCCTTGTTGTGGCCGCACCCGCCGCCAGCCTTGCGCAGGTGTTCCAGACCGAGGCGACCTCGGCTGTGGTGATTGACCACAACACTGGGCAAGTGCTGTTGTCGAAACTGGCCGATGTGCCTTTGCCCCCCGCATCAATGTCCAAGCTGATGACCCTGCTGATGACCTATGAGGCGCTTGAAGATGGGCGCCTGACCATGGATACCGTCTTGCCTGTTTCCGAACATGCGATGTCGTTTGGCGGTTCCACCATGTTTTTGGACACCACAGACCGTGTCCGGGTTGAGGACCTGATCCGCGGGATCATCGTTTTGTCGGGCAACGACGCCTGTGTCGTCTTGGCCGAAGCTTTGTCCCCCGATGGCACGGAAGAAGGCTTTGCCGAGATGATGACCCAGCGCGCCCGCGATCTGGGGATGACACAAAGTTCATTTCGCAATGCAAGCGGGTGGCCCGCCCTGGGCCATGTGATGTCCATGAAGGATCTTGCGTTTATCGCTGAAAAAATCATCACCGACTTCCCCGAATACTACACGATGTTTGCCGAAACCGAGTTTGCATTTGATGGACGTGCCCCGTCCAACACCCGCAACCGCAACCCGCTTTTGCGGCTTGATATCGGCGCAGATGGCCTCAAGACTGGGCACACCGAAGAAGCAGGCTACGGCCTTGTCGGCTCTGCGTTGCAGGGTGAGCGGCGCGTCACCTTTGTGATTTCGGGCCTCGAGACAGAAGCCGCCCGCGCCCGCGAGGCAGAGCGCATCGTCAACTGGGCCTTTCGTCAGTTCGCGCAGACCACCGTGTTGACCGAGGGCGCCGTTGTCGGCGAGGCACCTGTCTTCATGGGGGCTGCGTCCTCTGTGCCATTGATTGCCGGGGCCGATGTGTCGTTGTTGATGCCTGCTGTCGGCGACCGCACCGTTTCGGGTGAAGTCAGGTTCAATGGCCCGCTTTCCGCCCCCCTAACAGCAGGCACCGAAGTCGGCACCTTCCATGTTACGGTTGCGGATATGGCACCTGTGACTGTGCCCTTGCGCGTGGCCGCCGATGTAGAACCTGCGGGCATTTTACGTCGCATCCAGCTTGCTGGCGAAGCCGTTCTGGCCCGCCTTTTGGGCAGTGCTGCCGATGCAGCACCCCTCTCTTCTAGCGAACAGTAGAAACCATATGTTTATAAGCTTTGAGGGCATC